>NZ_CP037940.1:1812390-2114455 GCF_004358325.1 Periweissella cryptocerci
GGATGATAAAAAGGAAGTGTGACAAAAGGTGGTTTGTAGCCATTTGTCACACGTTAATAAGCCCGATTTCTGCCTTATTCAATAAGGAGAAATCGGGCTTATCTTGCAAGCTGGACAAGTTATGTCCCAGCCGCCTTTTTTTGTAAGTAGAATTAAAATTAGTAGGCAAGTAGGTGAAAACGTGAAATTAACTGGGAAAGAACGCTGGCTCTTGATTTTTGAAGGCGTGGTGACAGCTGGGCTATTGTTATTATTGGATTGGTCGTTACTGACAATCATTACGAATTATATTCATCACAATCCAGGTTTGCAAAACGGGATTTTTGAGATTAAAAGTAGTTTAGTGATTGGTCCCCATCAGTGGAAAATCTGGAGTTATCAGTGGATTGGGATGGGATTAGCGGTGGCACTAGATTTAACGGTCTTGATTTGGCGATTAGTGCGCCGTTACCACCTCTATCAAATGAAACACATCATTAATGAGCTACACTACATCGCTGACGGGCATTTTAAACACCGGGTGCCTTATCGGTTGGGCAAGAACTTGCAGCCTATTATCGACAGCGTGAATGCGTTAGTTGATGCACAGATTCGGGCGCGCGATGATGAACGGGCGATTGAACGTTCCAAGGATGAAATGATTACGAACGTTTCTCATGATTTACGCACCCCGTTGACATCAATTATTGGTTATCTTGGGTTAGTCGAAAATAGTGTTGCACCATTATCACCAGAGTTGATAAAAAAGTATACGCACACGGCTTATGCGAAAGCTACACAAATGAAATCATTGGTGGAAGATTTATTTGAGTTCGCACAAGTCCAACAATTAGACATGCGGCTGAATTTTCAAGAAATTAATTTGAGTGATATGCTCGAACAATTAGCGGCCAGTTTTGAATTGGAAGCGAAGCAAAAAAACTTAATGATTTCGGCGATGACGAATCCTGATGATATTATGATTCAGGCTGATTCAGAAAAATTAGCACGTTTATTTATGAATTTAATTCAGAATGGTTTAAAATATGGCGATGGTGCCAGTTTCATTAAACTAACTGCGCGTTTACGGCAAGGCGATGTTGAAATTCGCGTTACTAATGATGGGTCAAAAATTCCAGCGGATTCGGTTGAACATTTATTTGATCGCTTTTACCGGGTGGAAGGCTCGCGCTCAACTCAGACTGGTGGAACTGGTTTAGGCTTAGCTATTGCGAGTGGGGTTGTTGATGCGCATCGTGGTGACATTCATGTTACTTCTGATGATGAACTTACCGCATTCATTATTAATTTGCCAATAAAACAAGCACCACGCGAACCAATTGAGCAGCCGAATTAAACAACTAGGGGGCGGAAATGATATCAAGAATTAAATGGGGGCTTACCGTCGTAATTGCTAGCATTAGCTTACTGACGTTGATACCAGCTAATGCCAATGCGGCAGTAATTAACCCACACGTTCAAGCGAAAGGTGCCATTGTCGTTGATGCCAAAAGTGGTCAAGTTTTGAGTGAACAGAACCCGGATACTTTATTGCCAGCGGCCTCAACGTCAAAATTGCTGACAGTTTACTTAGTTCACCAAGCGATTCAGAATGGCAAATTATCGTGGAATACGCGGGTTAAAATTACGCCGAATATTGCTAAAGTCAGTATCGAACCTGAATTAACTAATGTTCCGCTAACTGCGGGGCGCTCATATACGGTGTCGGCTTTGTACCGCGCGGCATTATTAGATTCAGCCAATGCGGCAGCGATGGCATTAGGGCAAGCGGTCAGTGGTAGCCAAGCAGATTTTGTCGAGTTGATGCAAAAGCAGCTCAATGAATGGGGAATTAAAACCGCCCAAATTTACGGAGCCGCTGGGTTAAAGAATAATCAAGTTTATTCAGATGCGGTTGGTGGTAATCGACAGTCTGAAAACATGTTGAGCGTGGCTGATATGGCGATTATCGCGCGTCACTTGGTTAATGAATATCCGACTGTGTTAAACACCACCCAACTACAAACGGCGCGCTTTGGTAAAACCACATTGACGAATACTAATTGGCTGTTACCTGGTGGTAAGGTCAAAACGCAGTATAAATTTGATGGCCTGAAGACTGGTGCATCAACTAAGGCGCATGGAAATTTTGTGGGATCGCTAACGTACGCCAAGCGTCGTTTAGTGACGGTAATTTTTGGTGCAGGGAGTGTGAATGCCGCTACTGATCCAGCGCGGTTTATCCAAACAAATCAGTTGTTGGCAGCTACTTTACCGAAGTTAGCGTACACAGAGCAAGGTGCAATGTTGCCACAACGTGAAGTTGATGTAAAAACAGCTAAAGAACGCAAGGTTACCTTAGTTGTCAAAGAACCAATTGGTCTATGGTTACCTAAAAAACATGCTAAAATCCAAACAACAGCACACCAAACGCAGCAATTTAACGCACCGTTTAATGCTGAAAAACGGGTCGGCACCGTTGATATTAAAAACGATGTCAGCTATTTACCCGGAGTAAAACGCCCACAGTATTCATTAGTGACAGGTTACGCGGAAAAACGCGTTGGATTTTTTGAGTTACTGTGGCGCGATATTCAGGCAATTTTTTAATAAATGGTTGCCTGAATATTTGTGTAAGTAGTACGGATATGACTTGACACCGTTGTTAACTTGCATGACAATGATTGTAGTAAAATACGAAAGGAAGTGAAAAGCATGGAAAATGACATGGTTAAAAATGATTTGATGAAACACGTCTTCAATTCGGATGCAATGTTCTTCCGAATTGGTGAGCTTAGTGCAATGACGGGTGTTTCAAGCCGCCAATTACGTTATTGGGAAAAGAAAAATTATATTCAGTCAATTCAACGTGATGATGACCAAACGGCCCGTGTTTTTCACTTCCAACAATACGCTCGCGTCACCGGGATTAAATATTTCCTTGATGAAGGGTATACGTTAGCAACTGCGGTCGCAAAGGTAAATGAATATATTGATATTTCCAAATATGTCCACAAATTTGTCCGTGAATCCATTCAAAATGTTGAAAAACATGATGATGCCGTCACTATTGATTTAGGTTGGTTTAACGAAGCTAAGCATGAACGGCTAAAAGCGGACTTAAACGGTGATAAGTTTGAATATCGAATTGAAAAAAGCTAGCAAAAAAGGAATGCATCCGGTTGGGGTGCATTCCTTTTTCGTAGTTGCAACTCTTTATAACAAGGCTATTTTTGACCGGCGTTAGCTACGGCTGCGGCATCACTATCACTTGGTTTGCGATAATTAGCAAGGTTTTGCTTTTTATTGTCGGCTTTTGAGCGGACGTCAACCA
This sequence comes from Periweissella cryptocerci, assembly GCF_004358325.1. Classification (NCBI taxonomy): domain Bacteria; kingdom Bacillati; phylum Bacillota; class Bacilli; order Lactobacillales; family Lactobacillaceae; genus Periweissella; species Periweissella cryptocerci. The sequence continues at coordinate 1,815,704 of NZ_CP037940.1, forward strand.
TTTTTTGACCTTTGTTGTTAATGCGGTCGGCATAGACGAGGAAACGATGCGTATTTTTACCGTAGGGATGACAAGTAACCAGAATCAACCGTTCTTCATTTTCGAAACGTTGAACTTTGTCGAGCTCATTAGCTAAGAAAATTTTATTTTCATAAACCCGATAATATAACTTTTCACCACGCCACGATATGGTGAAAACATCGCCTGGTTGCATTTGTGGTAAATTAAGAAACATTGGCGTGCCCCACCAACCACGGTGCCCAGGAATGGCGGTTAATGAACCAGTCCCATCACCAGGGCGGTCGAGATTTACGATAATTCCAACACCTTCATTTAAAGTTTTTTTAGATGAATCCTCATGGATGGGATATTCAATGCCAAGTTTTGGCACTGATAAATAGCCCGGAGCTACATTGCGGTGCTTTTTTTTAGCGTTGGTGCTAGCGTAAGCGGTACTACTATCAAATTTTTTGATTTTTTGGACTTCTTGTGTCATTTTATACTCGGTAACGAAACGATTGATGTATGGAAATCCCATAACCCCAATTCCGATAAATAATAAAGTGATCACAACAAACCATCTTTTTTTACTCATGATTAGTTCCCCCATTTCAACTATATCCTATCGTTATCTTACTGAATTAGTTTGAATAGATTGTGAATATCAATGGAAATTGAGATAATCTTTTGGTAAAACCAACAAATTGTGAGAAAAAGCTGCGGAAGCTTGAAGATTGACCCGAAAACTAATAAAATTGAAGGTAGATGATATTATGACAAAAACAAGTGGAGTAGAGGACAGAGATGAGTACTTACGCGGATCCAAATTTTAAACTGTTTTCATTGAGCGCGAACCAACCCCTTGCCGAAAAAATTGCCGAAACAATTGGTGTTGATTTAGGGAAGTTGAAGGTCGATCGCTTTAGTGATGGTGAAATTCGCATTAACATCGAAGAAAGTATTCGTGGGGATAACGTCTACGTTGTGCAATCAACGTCAGCCCCAGTTAACGATAACTTAATGGAGTTGTTGATTTTGATTGATGCTTTGCGTCGCGCGAGTGCTGCAAGTATTAACATCGTGATGCCTTATTACGGGTACGCGCGTCAAGATCGTAAAGCACGTTCTCGCGAACCAATTACCGCTAAGTTAGTTGCAAATATGTTGGAAAAAGCTGGTGCTACACGAGTAATTGCGCTGGACCTCCACGCTGCCCAAATTCAAGGATTCTTTGATATTCCAATGGATCACTTGATGGGGGCACCGTTGTTAGCTGATTACTTGTTGAGTTCTGGTATTGCTGAAGATGGTAATACCGTGGTCGTTTCACCGGATCATGGTGGTGTTACCCGTGCCCGTGCTTTGGCCGAATTATTGAAGGCGCCAATTGCAATTATCGACAAGCGTCGTCCGAAAGCTAATGTTGCCAAGATTATGAACATCATCGGTAATGTTAAAGGAAAGCGGGCAATCATGATTGATGACATGATTGATACTGCCGGTACAATTACCCTTGGTGCCCAAAAAATTATGGACGAGGGTGCCAATGAAGTTTATGTTGTTGCGACACACGCTGTCCTTTCTGGCCCCGCAATTGAACGGTTGGAAGCTTCAGCGTTCAAGCAAGTTATCTTGACCGATTCAATTAAATTACCTGATGATAAGAAGTTTAGCAAGTTGGTCCAAGTTTCAGCGGCCGACTTACTAGCCGATGCGATTATGCGGATTAACGAAAACAAAGCGGTTTCACCATTGTTTACTAATCGTTTCCGCCGTGGCGCACACAAATAAATACAACACTAAAAATCCCGTTCACATCAAAGCGAACGGGATTTTTAACTGTTATTTTTTAAAGAAGCCGGCGCGCCAGAGAATGATGAAGGCAAGTGCCATACCCAGTACCGTAATACCAATGGTGTAAATCCAGCCATTGTCGGCATGCATGAATGGTAACTCAACATTTTCACCATAGAACCCACTCACAATCGTGGGCACGGTTAAGACAATTGAATAAACCGTCAGTAACTTCATGGTCCAGTTCAAATCACTATTTACGAGATTTGAATAGGCACTCGAAACGGAGTTGATGACTTCTTGCGCCATTTCCGCCATGTCGATCCCTTGTGAGACTTCAACTAAAATATCATCGATGTGTTCACTTTGGAGGAGCGTGAGGTTATTAGCTTCGTGCCTTTTTAATTCTAATAGCAGAACTTTATCAGAGCGTAGGGAATTTAAAAAATAAATCAAAGACGTTTCTAAATCGAGCAAAGAATTGATTTCTTTTTGAATCGACTTAGATTGAGTTAAGCGATCTTGAATGCCTTTACGTCGCCGATTAATCCCAACAATTGCCCCAACGTAATCAGTCGCTAACGAGTATAAACCATTTAAAACGATGTCCAAAGGTTCAATTTGGTCGTGGTCAACTTGGACTTGGTTGTTATTGGGTTCTTCCAAAATATGATCAGCAAAAGTTGTGGTACTCCGCGTGAACGTGAACAACCTGTGGTCTTTAAAAAGAATACCCATTGGTTCGGTAGCTGCCCGTTCTGAATCAGGCGTGACGATATCAAAAATCATCAACATGATGTCGCGCGCCTTATCATATTCCATCCGCGCACTTTCATTCGGGTCGGTTGCATAAAAGATTAATTCATCGGTTAATCCATATTTATCAATTAAGGTTTGGCGTTCACTTGGAGTGACGTCAAACACTTGAAACCATTCAAATTTAGGGAATGGTTGGTGTTGTTTTAACATAATATTTTGTCCGTTCGTATACGTATTACCTCTAGTATACCAAATCTAACGCAACGGCGAGAAAATTAGATAGGCTAGCGATGATATGATGATTACGAAGCTAACAGGCCAGTTCCAAGAAGGAATCTTAATTGTCTGGTAGTGTGTCCGTGGCGCACCTTCAGCAAATCCGTGTGAGGTCATCGCTTGTGATAAGTTTGTGGACCAATTTAGTGAAGTTAAAATGGCTTTGAAGAAAATTTGTGGTGACCAGAAGTGGAGCACTTCACCACGCATGCGCGCCGAAATCTTAATTGTGTTTAATTCATGGCCAATTCGTGGAATGAAATTAAAAGCCCCGAGCATGCCGTAAACGAAAGTGCTAGGGAGTTTGGCGTTTTGTTCAAGCGAAGTTAGTAAGTCATCGGTTGTCGTTGTCATGGTTAGTGAAGCGCCAATCCAAACATAAGCAAAAATCCGTGTAAACATGACCCAGGCCATGTGAATGTGGTCACCAGTCCCGTAGAGATAGAGGGATGACCAAGAACCAAACGCCGGTAAAAGTGGAATAAAGAATAAGTAGGCGAATTGTTTCCAAGATGGACGATGCCAGATAACGTATACAAAACTAAACGCAACTAAAATAATATTCAAACTAATTGATTTAGTAACTGAAATTTCTAACGATAGTACCAAGGCAATCAGTAATTTTAAACTCGCATTCATCAGGCAATTACCGTCCCTTCAAAGGTCAATTGTTTGTCATGGAAAACTAAGTGGTGGTCAAAATATGCTAGCACTCCGTTTAATTGATGGCTAATCATTAAGATTGTTTGCTCTTGGCGAAGGCTAGTAGCTTTTAATAATTCCATGACGACTTTGACGGAAGCTAGGTCTAGCCCAGCTAGTGGTTCGTCAAATAATAAAACGGGTGTTCCGAGAATGAGCATACTTAGAATTTGGAGTTTCTTTTTTTGCCCACCGGAAAGGCGATAGACAACTTGGTATTTCAATTCCAAAAGATTTAAGTCAGCGAGGACGCTATCGATTTGGGCATCGGTCCAATAGTCTGCAAATTGACTGTATTTTTTGCTGAGTGCCAATTCTTCGGTTACCGTCATTTTTAGATATTGGGTTTCTGCATTTTGGAAGACCAACGCAACCTCACGAGCATATATAGGAAGTTTAATCTTGGAAATATTTTGGTCAAGATAACTAATGCTCCCTTGATACTTGTGGAGTCGTGTTAGCGCCATGAAAAAGGTTGATTTACCAACCCCATTTGGGCCGGTAATTAAGGTCATTTTCTTGGCAGGAATTTCTAAATCGACGTCTGAAAAAAGAACTTGGTCATTCGTGCCAAAGCTAACTTGATCGAGGTGCATAACTATTTCACCCATGGGTAATGCAAAATCATGGGTCGTTGGCTGGTATTGCGCGAAGAGGGCGCTAGCATCGTTTAATTGTTGAATATTAGTACTATTAATCTGATAGACTGTGGTAACTAAATCGGCATACCCCTCCAAATCATGATCGGCAACTAAAATTGTCCGACCAGCTAATTGCAAGGCCTTGAGCTTGGCTAATAAAGCTAACCGCGCTTCAGGGTCAACACTTGCAAATGGTTCATCAAGTAAAATGATGTCACTTTGCATGACGAAAACGATAGCTAAGGCAACTTTTTGCGCCTCACCACCCGAAAGCGTCGCTAATTGGCGATCTTGTAAATCAGTAATGCCGACAAATTCCAAAGCTGCCAGTGCCCGGGCCTTAATTTCACTAGGTTCAACTTGCAAATTCTCAAGGGTAAACACTAATTCATTGAACGGGGTTTTCATTGCAAATTGCTCACTAGGATTTTGAAATAACAAACCTATTTTTTGAACACGGTCTACAGTTGCATATTCATCAAGTGGGTGTTCGTCGACAAGTATCTTGCCGCTGACGTTACCGCCATATTCGGGATATAAGCCAGCCAGCGTTTTGAGGAGTGTTGACTTACCTGAGCCAGATGGTCCGCTGAGTAGATTGAAAGACCCAGGAGCTAACGTGAGATTGACATCGGCTAGAGTTGGCGTCGTCGCAGGGACAACACCATCAACTGGATTTTCAACATACGTGAATGTTAAATTTTGTGTGGTCAAGGTGGCCATTGTAATCCCTCCAAAAATGTCGTGGCTTCAGAACTGCTGAGATTTGAATCTGTAAACAACAGCTTCGTGCCCAAGTTCCAAATAACATGTTATGTACATACAGCTGACCGTAGCCAACTGCAATATTTATGCCTTGTAAGTGTTGATTAACGAGCAAGAACACCAGATTTTTCGATAAGTTTAGTAATCGCATTGACGAGAACACCACCGAAGAAACCAATTGAGATAAAGCGAATAATGAATAATGCCGCTAACATACCGAAACTGTATGAGGCGTAACCATTCGCGAATAAATCCCAACCAAAGGTAACAATGGTTGATGTGAGCGCTGAGAGAAATAAACTGAAGGCGTTCCATTTTTTATAACCGGTGAAAGCAAAACCAAGTTCGGCACCGATACCTTGAATAAAACCAGAAAGTAAGTTGGAAACTCCCCATTGAGAACCAATCATCATTTCCGCTGCGGCTGCAAGAAATTCACCAAGCAATGATGCACCAGCTTTACGAAGCAGGAAACCAGCCATTGGACCGGCCATAACCCACGCACCAATCGTGATGTCATTTGCGAATGGCTTCAGTGGTGTGGCAGCGACAACGTTGTACACGAAGGCCCAAGCCCAGAAAATGAAACCAAAGAAAATACCGATGAGGGCCAAAAGAATCACGTCGCGTAGACGCCAGTGTGTTACTTTATTTGAAGCTGTATTTGTTGATTGCATGTGCATCAACCTCCCGAATTTATTTGAAAGCCGCGACAATCGGGTAATTGTTCAACGATTAAGATAATTTCAACGTGTACATGAAATTAAACATGCTTACCATTTGTAATAAAAAAGCCACTCTCCATTAATGAAATGAAGAGTGGCTAAAAAATTGCTAGAATATGAATAAGCAAAATAGTCGTATCTTCCTCCACTAGTACTAACTAGATCAGGTTCAATGGGTATCATCTCAGCTGTAACAGCACCCCAGATAGCTTGGCTTTCAATTGTGTGTGGCTTTTAAGACCACGACGTTAGTATAAACGAAATTGTTTCGGATGTATATAGGTGGATTATTTTGCTGGTTTTAAATTACATTGTATGATTGAAAATGCCACTCCGTGCCTGGAAATTGCTTGGCGCACCGCGCTGGAAGCACATGTTCAAGCCAAAGTACGGTCTTGAACAACTCGGATAAGCTGGGAGTCTAAGGAATAAATTCCTAAGACTCCTCATCTTATCCTCAGCGGAAATATGTGCTGCACACATATTTCCCCAGTCGTGGTGTAAAGGCTACGCCCGCCAAGCAATTTCCAGGCACTCCGTTAGTATGCAGAGCTGAACCATAAACCCGTAAAACCACTAGCGAAATAAATATTACTAACCTTTTACTTGAATTTTAACTAATAAAATCTGACGCAACTCCACTTTGTAATTATGCATGTGACCTGGCTACACAAAATATAAAAGCTGATTTTAATCTAATTAGGATAAATTACTAATTAACGGAGGGGGATTTTTGGTTTGGCGTTTACCTCGTACCGTGGTAGCAATAATTTTAACGGAGTTTAAATTATTGGATTTGTGGAGATAGTGTGCTAGCTCCACAAACTGAGTGAGACTCGCAGAGGCTCGTGAAGCTTGTCTTTCTACCATGGTGGCCAAACCAAAAATTTCGCGGAGTGGCATTTATCAGCAACGTTATCTAGCAAAGTCTGTAATATAATCAGATTACTAGTAAAATGTAAGCAGATTTGACGAAATATGTTAAAATATAGAAATAAGTAAATGACGGGGTAAAAGTGAATGCAAACATGGGATAAGCACCTAGTATTACCAGCTAATCAGCCGGCAATTTCAATTAAAGAACAACTCACTGCTTGGAAAATTCCAAAGCGGATTCGGGGTGCTATTCGGATGCGCGAGGGCTTAGAACTTAATGGGAAATACCAACCAACTAATACGATTTTGAAACCAGGGGATGAACTGGATTTGCATTTTATTGATTCAGACTTTATGACTCCAGAATCTAATTATGTTAGCGATGATTCAGTGAAACTAGATGTCATTTTTGAAAATGACGATTTGATGGTGGTTAACAAGCCACGGGGCTATAAGTCACACCCTAATTCACCGGGTGAAGATCAAACGATGATGAACTTTGCGGCGGCTTATTTGGCGGATCAACCGGGTAAAGCCCCATACATGGTTCACCGGCTCGACAAAGAAACTTCGGGGGCACTAATCATTGCTAAGAACCCGATTGTTGTCCCAATTCTTGATCAGATGATTGGCGACAAAATTATTGGTCGCACGTATTTGGCATGGGTTTGTGGTAATTTGGCGGAGAGCCATGGCGTTATTGATGCGGCGATTGGTGAAGACCCAGTTGATGACCGCAAACGTCTAATTGATGGGGCCAACGCCTTACCAGCAGTAACTAAGTGGGCGAAAGTTCACATGGTTTATCAAAACACGTTACTCCGTTTACAATTGGAAACTGGGCGAACGCATCAATTGCGGGTGCATTTGGCATCAATTGGCCATCCGATTGTCGGGGATAAATTGTACAACCCATCATCGAATTATGAAGGTGGTATGTTGCTACATAGTGCCACAGTGGAATTACATGTACCATTCAGCGATGAAGTACGCTCAATTGGCGCTAAACTACCAGGACACTTCCCGGTTAACTTGAAGAAAACTGTTCAATAATATAAATGAGGTAATAAGAATATGGCAACAACGATTACGGGCGAAAATATCGCTACTGAAACTGCAGAAGGCTTAACCTTGGTCGATTTTTGGGCTGATTGGTGTGCCCCTTGTAAGATGATGAATCCGATTTTGGAACAACTCGAAGGCGAATACGGTGACCAAATCAAATTTGGTAAACTCGATGTTGACGGTAACACGGCAATCGCTGAAGAATATCGCGTGATGAGTATTCCATCATTGGTGCTTTTCCGCAATGGTAAGGCAATCGAAAAGGTTTCTGGCTTGTACCCTAAGGACAAGTTGGCTGAATACATTGAAGCCAAGATTGGCGAAGCAACTGATATGTAAATATTTGCAGGGCGGGACAAGTTGTGTGTCCGCCCTGTTTTTATTTGTAAAGTTTCCAGAAAAAATCATAAAAGCGTTTTCATTCATCTGGTATAATTACGACATAATAAACTTTGATGAGGTGAACAAATGATTAAAGAATTTGAGGCGGGGACGTTTACATTAAACAATGGTGTTGAGATGCCTAAACTGGGTTTTGGCACATATGCGGCGCAAGAGTCACCAGATTTCACGGCTGCGATGGATCATGCGGTTGAGACGGGATTCCGGTTATTCGATACGGCGTCAATGTACGGCAACCAAATTGATCTTGGTAATTATTTTGCGAATAATAGTGGTCTTGACCGTGATAATTATTGGTTAACTTCAAAAGTTGGTCAACAAGAACAAGGTTACGAAGAGACTTTGGCAGCCTTCAAGAATACGACCAAGGAATTACAAACGGATTACTTGGATTTATACTTGGTGCACTGGCCAAAAGAAAAGCACATGTTCCAAACATGGAAAGCTCTGGAACATTTGTACAAGGAAGGTTATGTCCGTGCGATTGGGGTTTCAAATTTTGAAGCGAACCACTTGGATCGTTTGATGTTGGAAGCTACTGTGATGCCAGCCGTCGACCAAGTTGAGACGCACCCATACTTTAATAATCATGTGACCCGTGATTACATGCAAAGCTTGGGTATTCAACACCAAGCTTGGAGCCCATTGGGTCAAGCCGCTGATTTGAAGGATCCATTGATTATTACGTTAGCTGAAAAATACGGTAAGACGCCTGCTCAAATCGTATTGAAGTGGCATAATCAGAATGGGACAGCCGTAATTCCAAAATCAACGAATAACAAGCGAATTACTGAAAATGCCACGATTGGGGATTTTACGTTGAATCCGCATGACATGGCGTTGGTTAACTTGTTGAATCGTGGTGAACGGATTATGGGTGCACCGGATGAAAACTATGTGAATGATTTATGGTAAACAAGTAAAAGTAGTGCTGAGACATAAACTATAACTAAAAAAGGTACGATTGCTCCTTATTTGATAAGGGTAGTAATCGTGCCTTTTTGCAGTGGAATAAAAACCTTTGTCCAAATTTTGTTTGCTATGCGTTACTTTGTTGCAGCCGGTTCGGGTTCTTGCAAAGTACGTGTCCACATCCAGTAACCGTAGACCGCGTTGATTAAGAATGCGCCCCATAAGGCTAGCATAATCGGATTGTAATTGAGCCATGGTGACCACAATAACAATTCAACAATATTAGCGATAATCCACAGTGCCCATTGACTCGCACCATAACGCATCGTCATCAAGAACTGCGCGATGACTTGTAACACGACGGCTAAGCTATCAACTGATGGGTGAGGATCATTGGTTAATCCTAGTGCAAAGGCGTAGATTTGCCAACCAGCGATAATGATAACGCCTAAAATAATCCAACCACGTAGTGATAATTGACGCGCTTTGACGGTACCACTTGGTGCATCGGCATCATCAGATTCATTTGGTCGCATCCATTGAATGGCTCCAACAAATTGCATTACGAAGATAAATGCATTTAGCATTACTTCGCCCCACAACGCTGATTGGGAGGAAACGATAATATAAGCCACGGTATTGATTAAACCCCAGAAGTACGTCGTCATTTTACCGCGGGCGACGAGGATAACTTTCATGACACCGGCAATTCCGGCAATGAGAGCAATGATGTTGAGCGGATTCGCCATACCATCGCTGATGGCAAAACCATCAGCGGTCGTATACGCGAAAACAAAGGTAGCCAGTTGCATTACGGCTAAGAGGAGCATATAAATGCGATTCCCCATTGGTTGCTGGACCATATCACGAATAATATTTTTGGGACTGAGAGCGGCGATACTTGCGTCTTTGGCGACATTGGAAAATGATTGCTTTGTTTCTTCCATGATTTTCCCCATTAATTCTGCGAATGTTGCAGTGAAGGTACCAATCAGACTGAACTGTTTCATGACAATTATTCCTGGTCATGAAAATTTACATTTTGGAGTAGTAATTTTTCAGCCCGCATACTCGTCTATCATCCGCCCCCTTTATTTTGTAGTATACACTTACAAATAGAAACTATTTGTAACATTGCAGCAGTTAAAAGTGCAAAAAAGTGCTAGACTGTCTGATACAACATGTGCTTTGGTAGTAAAAAACACATTTTGTGCCATACATAGCGTGAATTTGGGTCCGAAACTAGCAAAAAGAGGCTGGGACATAATTTGTCCAGCCTACAAAATAAGCCTGATTTCTCCTTAGCGTAGTAAGGTAGAAACCAGGCTTATTAACGAACGAAAGACTGCAAAACGCCTTTTGTTCCATTTCTTTTTTTATGTTATTTGGCGGGCACGTCTACAATCCAATTCTCGGGTCCCTTTTCATCACCGAATTGGATAGCGAGGAGGCGATTGTAAAGTTGTTGAGTGATGGGTCCGACTTCTGTTTCTGAGAAGAAAACGTGTTTGTCGTCACCGTGCGTAATTGAACCAACTGGTGAAATTACCGCGGCTGTGCCCATTGCACCAGCTTCACTGAATTGATCCAAGTCGTGAATACTAATTGTAGTTTCGCGTGCGGTTAAACCAAGTTCCTCAGCCACAGCCATTAGACTGTACTTCGTAATTGAAGGCAAGATTGAGGGGCTTTTTGGTGTTAAGAACTGGCCGTCTTTGGTAATACCGAAGAAGTTGGCTGAACCAAGTTCTTCAATATTTTCATGGAGTCGTGGATCAAGGTAGACCACATCGGAATAGCCCGCTTGGTGTGCTTGGTCACCGGGCATAAGGCTCGCCGCATAGTTACCACCAACCTTGGCTTGACCAGTTCCACCGTGAGCAGCCCGATCGTAATCAGAAGTTACATAGGCAGTTGGCGTTAAGCCACCTTTATAGTATGGTCCCACTGGAGTAGCGAAAATTGTAAAGATATATGAGGCGGCCGGTTGTACCCCAACGTTTGGGCCGACACCAATGATAAATGGGCGTAAGTAGAGAGTTGCCCCAGTTCCATAAGGTGGAACGAAATCGGCGTTGGCTTGGACGACTGCTTTGGCCGCTTCAAGGAACATCTCCGTTGGGACTTCAGGCATTAACAGACGGGCATTTGACCGGTTCATCCGAGCGGCATTTTGGTCGGGACGGAAAAGATTAATTCCACCATCTGCACGGCGGTAGGCTTTCATTCCTTCGAAAACTTGTTGACCATAATGCAAGGCAGTCGAGCCTTCATGAATTGGTAAATATGGATCAGTTTCTAAACCCATGTCATGCCAAGTGCCGTTATCGTAGTATGCGCGGAAGCGATAAGGCAGGGGATGGTATGAGAAGTTCAGGTTGTTCCAATCAAAATCAGATGGGTTAGCAAATTCAGTCATGTTGACACCTACCTTTAAAGAATATTTTTGTTAAGTATACGATAGTTCATGCCATTGGAAAAATCAAATGGTGGCTAACCACAAAATTGCCAGGATTGCGATTAAACTAACAAGGACACTTTATTTACAACATTATCATAATTGTATATTTGTACAGCAAGCGTGCACGTATTTCACGATTTTCTACCTAATTAAGACAAAATATATTCACATCGCCTTTATATAATTAAGTTGATAATTATTCTAATGATAACAGATATATGTAGATGCCCCTTTGCAACAATTGCGAAATGGAGAATATGTTATGAAAAAAAATAAAGAAAACAATATGAGAATATATCGTCAGGTGTACCGTGATAGTACCAATAAGATGTTTGCTAAGCTTGGCAAGCGCTGGATTTATACTTCGCTGGCAATGATTACTATGCTGGGTGGGGTAGGCGTAACTCCGATTGTGTTAGCAGATTCATTGGCTACCAAACAAGTAGATGCACCCGTTAATGTTAATGACGTTAACAGTAGTAATCAAAGTGCTGCCGAAAAAATGGACAATCCAGTTTTACCGAGCGTTAATTTTAGCACGTCGAAAAAACCGGTTACGAAAGCACCGGAAAAAAAGAATACAACGACAAATAAAAATATGTCGAAAAAAGCCAAAGCGGCGCAAGCTAGAAATGGTGCATGGACATTTACCCGTGCTGATTTCAATATTGAAGGCACGACGATTGTTACGCTTTCCAATGAATTTTTGGAATATTACAATAGTGGTGAATGGGACGGAAATTTAAGTTTTCCAGCGGATATGGATGATATTACCACGATTGCGAACACGGCCTTTCCTGATTTGTGGCGAATGAATAGCGTTGATTTTGACAATTTAGTTAATTTAACAACACTTGATGAGAATTCCTTCTATACGTGCCAAGAATTAACTTCAATTCGATTCGCAAACAATCCTAAGTTAAAAACAATTGGTGGAGGCTCATTTTTTGGCTGTTTAAGTCTTACGCAGATTACCTTGGGTGATTTTGATGGGCCAATCGAAATCGGGGAAGATGCCTTCAAATGGGTTAGTTATTTTTCACCAGATGGAACGGAAGAAAACTTCCACCCCTACGGTAATGGTATCGTGACACCGCTGACGACTGGAAGCGCGCTGACTGCCGCCCAACAATTTGTTGATTACATTAATACAGAAAATGGCTACCCTGATGCGGATGCCGGTACGTTAGTTTGGCGGATTAGTGGTACGGTCACCCCAAGATACGTTGATCAACAAGGTAAGGAAATTACCCAAGATAGCAACGGAAAACCAGTCGTAGCATCAACTACGAACGAAGGTTTCCGGGGAGATGCATATACATTACCAGCTGCGCCAACAATTGCCGGTTATGGTGACCCCAAGGTAGTCAGTGGGAGTGCAACTGGCATGATGACTGGGGGCCCACAAGTGGTAACCTATGAATATCGCACCGCAGCGCAGCCAATTACAATTTATCGCGTTGACACTGATGATAATGAATTGGAAGCACCTGAGGTAATTAGTGGTTACGTTGATGATAAGTTAGATTTAACGCCCAAAAATTTTGACAATTACAAGTTTAAGGGTTTATACAATGCGACTAATAGCATGACACGTGCAGTGCCAAAGCTCAATTGGCAAAGTACAGATGCTAATACGAGTGTGAAATATGGGGATGTTAGCGGTCAAAGTTATAAATTTGTCTATGAAAAAAACAGTTCAAATACGGAGACCCCAAACACGCCATCACCGGTCACAGGAGACAAGCCAAGTGGAACATCAACGCAAAAACCTGCGGAACCTGATAAGTTACCGGGGACTGGTGGCAAAAAAACGCCCACGAAACCTGCAAAAACAACCGTAATGAATTCAGGAAATACGACAAATTCAACAACAACGCTACCAAAAGCTGGACGGAGTCGTGAGTTCTTGGCGCCAATCCTTGGTATCGTGATACTCTCGGGAGTGCTTGCTGTGAATATATGGAAGAAAAAGTATAAGTTGTAGGCTACATTATTTACAATTTCACAAGAAAACACCTATCGCCACTGCTGTAAAATGGGCGGATAGGTGTTTTTACTTACCTCAAATTGACGATCAAAGCCAATATTATTGCTCTAAGTATGTTAATGTTCGTGTAAAATATGCTACAATATTAGTATTGTTTTTATAAAAAGTAGAAATTTTTCGGAGTCGTGATGAAGGAACAAAAGAACGAGCCCCGTTGGCTCACAGTAATGAAAGTTACAATGCCTTTAATGTTAAGCTATCTCCCCATCGGGATTGCTGCCGGAATTCTTTTACACTCTGGTGGTTTCGCGATCTGGATGATTGTGCTCTTATCAGTTCTAGTTTTCTCTGGTGGTGCTCAGTTCATGATTGCGTCAATGCTCATGACAGCCACACCAGTCTGGACAATCACTATCATGCTGTTTTTCTTGGAATTACGGTATGCACTGCTTGGAACGAGTTTGTCGAAATACCTGCGTGACCAACCACAGCACTTTATTTTGCGTTTTTCTGCTTCAATGAATGATGAAAACTATGCGGTTAATTACCTTAAGTTTTCAACTGATAAAAATTGGAGTGCTGATGATGCTTTGAAAGTTGAATATTTCTCATTAGCAGCTTGGACGTTAGGAAATGTTGTTGGTGGGATTCTTGGTTCCGCAGTTACAATTGATTTACCAATTGTGCACTTTGCTTTAACCGCAATGTTCTTATACATGGTCACAATGCAAATCAAGAAGCGCATTCTTTTCTTCCCAGTAATCGTATCAGGTGTTTTATCAGTCTGGTTAGTTGTCGCTTTCCAAAGCACGCTTGGATTAATCTTAGCGACTGTGACGGCAGCAACGGCGGGTTACTTAGCTGAAATGGCCATCAAAAAGCACAATCATCAAAGTGCGATCTTGTCTAAAGTTAAGGGACCAAAGAATACGCACGAACAATTAGGGCGCTTGCAACGCGCGAAGGAACAAAAAGGGAGTGCTGAATAATGGATGCAGAATTAAAACGGCATTTAATGATTGTGGGTTTTGGGGCGATTGCGGCCTTTCTTCCGCGGTACATCCCAATGCTATTCTTCACTACACGGAAAATTCCCAAGTGGTTTAACGATTGGATGGGGTTCGTTCCAGTTTCGTTGTTCACGGCATTGATTGCCAAGGACATTTTCGTGGATCACGATTACCATGTCACGTTTGGTAACGTGAACATGATGCTGGCGGCAGTCTTAGTTATTGTCGTGGCATATTATACACACTCAATGTTACTGTCAGTTGTGACGGGTTTAGCCGCAGTTTGGGGCTTTGCGTTACTATTAACATCAATGGGTATTCAATTTTAAATAAAATAAATCCCACGCAACTTTTTATCGGTTGCGTGGGATTTTTTTGTAATTATTAACTTTTTAATTTGTGCATGAACCACCATTCTAAGCCAAAGATTATTATGACACCGCTAACGAGTAAGCTGATTGCTAACGGTGATAAATAATTGACAAAAATATCGATGTTGGGAACTTGCGTGATAATCATTTGGCCGACAAACCAGGTTGTGATAATCAATAACTGTGTCGGGGAGTTTGTAAAGCATAATAGTGAATGGAATTTAAGCGCTTGGTTAAATTTAGTTCGGTGGACAAGGGAATTTGTGTGCGCATCATCACAAAATCGGTTATAATAGACCAGTATAAAAAAATCAATTTAAAGAGGTATTTATCCTAATGGCTAAATTAGTTTTGATTCGTCACGGACAAAGTGAATGGAACTTGAAGAACTTGTTCACTGGTTGGGTTGATGTTAACTTGTCAGACCAAGGTGTTGAAGAAGCCAAGAACGCTGGTCGTTCATTGAAGGCAGAAGGTTTGGAATTTGATTACGCATACACTTCAGTATTGAAGCGTGCCATCAAGACTTTACACTTCGCTTTGGAAGAATCAGACCAACTCTGGATTCCAGAAACTAAGACTTGGCGCTTAAACGAACGTCACTACGGTGCATTGCAAGGCCAAGATAAGGCTGAAGCAGCTGCTAAGTGGGGTGACGAACAAGTGCACATCTGGCGTCGTTCATATGACGTATTGCCACCTATGCAAGACGTTAACGCTGAAGGTTCAATTGCTGGCGACCGTCGCTACGCTAACTTGGACCCACGCACTATTCCAGCAGGTGAAAACTTGAAGGTTACTTTGGAACGCGTAATTCCATTCTATCAAGATGAAATCGCACCAAAGCTTAAGGATGACAAGAACATTGTGATCGCAGCCCACGGTAACTCATTGCGTGCCTTGGCTAAGTACATCGAAGAAATTTCTGACGATGATATCCTTAACCTCGAAATGGCTACTGGTGAACCAGTTGTCTACACATTCGACAAAGACTTGAAGCTTACTGATAAGAAGATTCTTACTAAGAAAGCTTTGTAATATTTATATTGAAAACACTAACTAGATTAGGTTCTGGTTGGTGTTTTTTTGTGAGCACATAAAAAAAGCCAGAAATAAAATTTCCGACTTTTAAACGTATATTGATAATTTTAGTTTACACCCGCAACGCGAGTAGCAAATGATGGTGCCCAGTAATTAACAGAACTTGTCTTAACGACATCACCAGGTTTTGGTGCTTCAATGTATTGACCGTTTCCAGTAGCGATGGCAACGTGGTAAACACCACTGCCATTAGCCCAGAAGTATAAATCGCCGGCTTTAGCTTGGCTAACTGGAATCCGCGTGGTTGCAGCGGCTTGTGAACCAGTGTAGTGAGCTAAGTTAATCCCAGCCGCATTGGCGAAGACGTATTGAACAAGTCCAGAACAGTCAAAGCCAGCTGGTGTGCCACCGCCCCAAACGTAGGGTGTACCTAAGAAGCGGGCAGCGTAGTTAACGATATTTTGACCAGTTGATGATGAGGTCGTTGTGCTGCGTGTTGAAACATTGCTTGGTTGTGCGGCCTGACTTTGACTGCCAACACTTGCATTGCTACCACCGTTGATTTGTAAGCTTTGTCCTACAAAAATTAATTGCGGGTTAGCGATGTGGTTATCTTGAGCAATTTTATTAACGGTTGTCCCGTTAGTAGCAGCAAGTGCTGAAAGTGAATCCCCCGATTTAACTGTAACTGTGTCCGCATTAGCGATAACCGTCCCACCGGCTAATAATGCTGTCGTGACAAATGATGATAATGCGATTTTCTTTAAATTAAATTTATTCATATTATCCTTTGTTACCCCTTTTTGTTGTGTACGACATGAGTTATTGAACAGTGATAAGCATATCAGTCCAGTATTGCGATGCATTTACGACATAATTACGTCTGAATACAATCTAATGACATACATTTAATGCAAAATGCATAAACAATGTACGCAAAAACATTAGAAAATGATTATAAAAGTGGTTTAAACTAGGGTTCACAAGGCGAAATGATGAAGAAAATTAATCGAAAACTGATTGCAAACTAATGACAGGAACACGGAATTTGACGCAAGCGCGCAATAATTAAAACTGGATTAGGTAGGTAACACTGAATAATAATTCCATTTCACAACGTAAATGGGTTAAAATAGCTCTATTAATCAGAAAACGGATGACGATAAAATGGATAAACAAACAATGTTGGCTAATCGGGATGCAGTAAAAACGATTGCAGCAACGAGCATTAATACTTTACGTGAAGCACTCCAAGTTATGCAGGACACAATCATTGCGCGTGGTGGTGAAATTATGGAACCATTGGTCAATGAAATTGCGATCATTGATTTCAATAATCACGTGGCGAAGTTTGATAAGGTTGCCGACGCAGATAAAACTAATAAGCAGGTAGAAGCTGAATTTGACTATTTTGCTGAAACTGCCGAAGGGAACATTGATGATGTTACCGAATTAGTGGCACAATACGACATTTTTAGTGCAGACTTCAAACAACGAGTAGCTGAATTAACGGCACAGTTTGAAAATGATGGCGAATAAAATGCGACGCTTTATCGCACGTTAATAAGCCGGATTTCTACCTTTATGATAAGGAGAAATCCGGCTTATTTTTGGTACTTTAGTTATCAGCGTTCCATTTTAGGATAACGGTTGCCAACTTCGACTGTGGCAGTCAATTCAAAGACTAATAAGATAATCCCGCCGACAATTGGAATCAGTTGAATCCACCACCAACCGCCGGAACGGTTAATGTCATGTAAACGTCGGACAACGATTGAAATCGTCGCAATCAAGTAGAGAAAACCAACAATTCCATAAATAATTGAATAAGCTGCTGAACCTGCAGTGCTGTTACCGAAAATAAGCCCGGCAACAAAGGAGACAATAATCGATAGAATAATATTACCTAATGCCGCCCACCAGAAATCACTGCGCGTTGAACGAGTTTGGAAATCAAACACGTGCGTCCAAAATAATTTAGTTGCTTCAATCATGGTAATTACTTCCTTTCTTTGATAAATAAAATTGCTAATACAATATTCATTCTAGCATAGTAGTAGTTTCTGGTATCGGATTTTGCTTAGCACTAGTTTGCATACTATAAATTCTGAACAACCACTGAATTACCGATTGATTAAACTGGTGCATTATTTCAGCGGTTCAGTTCGTTTTCAATGCATTTTTTGCCCACAACGACTGTTTTTTTCTAGTTTTGAGAATTATGACTAACTAACGCAGTGGCCAATTTTATTCAATCCCACGTCAGACGAATTGGAATCAAAAAACGCCCATGACCGAAACAGCCATGAGCGGTGATACTTGTTCAAATATATAAGCTTACCCAAGTAAATCTTTTGCTTTGTCCTTGAGGTCGTCAAGATCAACGTCCTTCAAGAGATCTTCTGCTTTGTCTTTAAGGTCGTCAAGATCGACGTCCTTCAAGGCATCTGTTGCTTGATCTTTAATATCATCAATATCAAAAGGCATCGGATACACCTTCTTTCCACTAAATCTAAATTGACATACTCTTTTCGAATGAGGCTCTAAAAACAAATCCCTTTGTAAAGAGAAACCCTATCTCTTCTACACTTATATTATACTGCGATTCTCAAAAAAAGGGGTGAGATATGCTCACAGAATATTCATATTTTTTATGCTTTTTATTCACATGTGAGCAATGGAACTATTAAAAACGGTGGTAATAATCAATTTCACGTGAAAAATATTTTAAATTGTGATAACTTACACTTTCTTTTTGAAAACGTTTGCATTAGAATGTAATAAGTAAGCGATATTAAATATGATGAATTAAGACAAGTGAGGAATTTAAATAATGAAAGCAGCAGTTGTTCGTGAAGTACCAGATGGTTTTGTTGATATCTTAGAAGACTGGAAGCCCCGCGATTTGAGCTTCGGTGACGCCTTGGTTGACGTGGAATACGTTGGTCTCTGTCACACTGATTTACACTGTGCAAACGGTGATTTTGGTAACCCTAATGAATTGGGTGAACGTAACGGTGCTTTCCGCCGTGTTATTGGTCACGAAGGTGTTGGTCGCGTGTCTAAGCTTGGCGAAGGCGCATCTGACTACTTGAAAGTCGGCGATCGTGTATCAATCGCTTGGTTCTACGACGCATGTGGCGTTTGTGATTTCTGTGTTTCAGGTAATGAAACTTTCTGTCGTAACGTTCGCAACTCAGGTTACACAATTGATGGTGCAATGTCACAACAAGTTGTTGTTAACGCTAAGTATGCAGTTAAAGTTCCAGAAGGCTTAGATCCAGTTGAAGCAACTTCAATCACTTGTGCCGGTGTTACAATGTACAAGTCATTGAAGGTTGGTGAAACTAAGCCTGGTCAATGGGTTTCAGTTCACGGTGCCGGTGGTCTTGGTAACTTGGCTGTCCAATACGCACACAATGTCTTTGGTGCTCACGTTGCTGTTATCGATGGTAACGAAGATAAGTTGGCTGCTGCACACGCCAATGGTGCTGAAGTTATGATTAACCGTAAGAAGGTTGAAGACGTGGCTGCTGAAGTGCAAAAGGCAACTGGTGGTGTGCACAACGCCCAAGTTACCGCAGTTAACGCAACTGCCTTTAACCAAGCCGTTGATTCATTGCGCCCAATGGGTAAGTTAGTTGCCGTTGCTTTGCCACAAGGTGACATGGCTTTGAACATCGCTAAGACTGTTCTTGACGGTATCGAAGTTCGTGGTTCATTGGTTGGTACGCGTGCTGACTTGAAGGAAGCTTTCCAATTCGGTGCTGAAGGTAAAGTTAAGCCTATCGTTGAAAAGGTTGCATTCAGTGACATCAACGAAGTTATCGATGAAATGAAGAACGGTAAGATTACCGGTCGTAAGGTCTTCGATTTCACTACTCTTTAATATTAATCAAATAGCCCGATTCCCCTTATCACAAGGGAAATCGGGCTATTTTTGCGTTATTAATGTTAATACTGGGAAAGTGGGTTCTAATTTTTCTGACGTGGGATTGAATGAAATTGGCCACTACGTGCCAGTAAATTACTTGGAGCACCACGCTGGAAGCAGCCTCCCAAGCCAAAGTGCGGTCTTGGTCGGTTCGGATAAGCTGGGACTCTAGGGGATAAATCCCCAAGATTCCTCATCTCATCCTCAGCGGGAATATGTGCTGCACACATATTCCCCCAGTCGCGGTGTAAAGGCTGCGCCCGCCAAGCAATTTACCGGTACTCCGTTAGTTTGGAATAATGCTCAAACTAGCAAAAACAGTTACCAACTATAGGACGCAGTGGCATGAAAAACACTGATAATAGAACCCTAGTAATTTGATACTTGAAAAGTACGGAAACGACAATCCCACGCTAGAATAAATAGCGCCGGAAAGTGGTACAAAATGCGGGTTGCAACCTTGATATACTGAAACCTAATTCACGACCCGAAATACTCACGTACCAATATTTACTTAAAGAAAATCTGCCAGACAATGTGGTATGTCGCCCAGAAAACCCAAATGGAGATAATGACCATTAATATCAATAGGGCAATCGGCATGAACCATTGTTTGGGAATCGCGGCGGCTTTGAAATCATTCGCGAGTAATTGTCCTTGGATTGCTAAAGTTACGTTTTGATTAGCTTGAATCATTGGCACAGCTAAAGTTACGTAGTTGCCGTTATCCTTTGGTTGCGCGATGACATTATTAATTGGCTTATCAATAATTTGTTGCTTAACAACTTGGTACGTCAAATGGCTCGTACCACTATGAATATAGAAAAGGGCACCAACGGACATGTTAGGTAAGTGCCCGGCAAATGCATTGATGGTATTGGGTGCAGTCGCAAGGAGCGTACTTGTTTGGCGGGAGGCGTTAGTTAAACTCGCCGAACCGGAAACTAAAGTAATGCCTTGGTGTAACTGGGCGGCCAAGGTTGTTTGGAAAATGGGGAGGGGTTGACCATCCGCTTCAAAGTAGAGATTGGCGATGGATTGTTGCGCAGTGCTCCGGAGACTAGTGAACACTTCACTTAACGCCTTTTTCCAGCTAGCTTGGGGATTGACGTAAAATGGTGCGGTGGTTTCAGTTTCCATGACATCGTCGAGATATTGTTGCTCAAGCGTGCTACTCATTGTGATGTTGTATTGATGGAGTGGGGGCGAACTGGCTACACTGAGTGGCGATAATTTTATACCGAGAATTGCGACCATGACAATACAAGCGAGGATAATTTTTTTAGACATTGACGCCCCCTTTCCTGAATTTTATAGATAAAGTTTACTAATTCAATAATAGCGAATCGATATGAAATAACTATGAACACGGTTTGATATGTTAAAATAGATGTATTAAATTTACGAGAAAGCAGGGGTGCTAAGTGCATAATTGGGAATTACCCCGATTTGTGTTTTAGCATGGGATAGGTGGATTATGAAATTTCATCAATTGTCGTGGACTGAACGCTTGCGCGAAATGGTCACACAGGGTCATTTATCAGTGGCAGATCAGGCGTTATTTACAGCTAACTATGATGCCGTTAATGAGCAAATGATTGAAAATTATGTAACCAGCTATCGATTACCAGAAGGTGTGGTGCCAAACCTGGTTGTGAACGGGCAGACATACATGGTGCCAATGGTGACCGAGGAACCGTCAGTTATTGCGGCAGCCGCTAATGGTGCACGCATGATTGGTTTGGGTAGTGGTGTCAAAGCTGAAATCCTTAATCGGCAAATGATTGGTCAGGTTCTCATACACGACGCTGATTTTGAGCTAGTTGTTGACTATATGCAAGCACATCAGGACGAGTTAGTTAACTTAGGTAATGCCGCACATCCTTCAATGGCAGCCCGTGGTGGTGGCTTAACAGATATTCGCGTGCGTGATTTAGGTGCTGGCTATGTTTCAGTTGATTTGCTGGTCGATACTAAGGCTGCGATGGGTGCAAATGTTGTTAACACAATGGCAGAAGCTGTTGCCAATGATTTACGTAAGCGCGATTTAGGACAAGTGACAATGGCTATTCTATCGAACTTGGCGACCGAATCATTAGTTAAGGCAACGGTAGCAATCCCGTTTAGCAGTTTGGTCAAAGGTGATTTTTCTGGCCAGCAAATTGCTGACCAAATCATGATTGCGAGCGAGTTCAGTCAGCGCGATCCATACCGTGCGACTACTGAAAACAAAGGTTTGATGAATGGGATTGATGCAGCCGTTATGGCGAGTGGGAATGACTGGCGGGCAATCGAAGCCGGCGTGCATGCTTATGCGAGTCATACCGGCCAATATCGTGGCTTAACCACATGGTCTATTACGGATGAACATTTGCTAGGCGAGTTGATTATCCCACTACCGGTTGGAATTGTCGGTGGCTCGATTGGGATTGTCCCACTGGTTAAAGCCAACCAACGGATGTTAGCAATTGAAAGCGCGGAGGAATTAGCGCAAGTCATTGCTGGTGTTGGCTTAGCCCAGAATTTAGCAGCGTTACGCGCGCTAGTAACTAATGGGATTCAAGCTGGTCACATGGCTTTGCAAATGAAATCGTTGGCCATTGCAGTTGGTGCAACCACCGAGGAAATTCCGGTGGTCGTTGAAAAATTAAAGCACGCTGTCCATGCAGATATGCAAACAGCACAAGAAATCTTAGATAAGGTGAGAAATTAAAAATGACAGAAGAAGTAGTACGTTTAAGCGCAACCGCCAAAGGATTATTGGACCAAGTTAATCAAATTTTCCCTGGGGAAGTAATGGTTCATTTCGGTAAGGAAAAAGCCGGTTATTTATTACATGGGCAAGCTACCCGTGATGCGATGGGTTCACGTTTCTTGATTGAAGTTAACGATGTAACCGCACCAGATTATACGGCAACGCACGAATTGATGCACATGTTGATGTCAATGTCAGGCTTCCCCCAAATTATGTTTAACTTGTCATTTGGTGATGAACAGCTTGATGAACAATTAATGATTATGGCCACTAGTTTATATAACGCCGTGGCACACAATATCGTGGTTGCGGAACAACGTAAGCATGACTTGATTACCCCAGAAGTGTCTGAAGCATTTGCTAGCGGGATTGCCCACACTTTGACCCCAGAAGGTGATGAGAATGACGATCAAGCAGCTTTGCGTTTGTTAACATTGGTTGATGCGTTGGCCTTCTATGAAGCTGATGAAGACAAGAAGAAATACTTGGCCCGTTTCCGTAAGGACTACCCAATTGCCTACGCAGGTGCGAAGAACTTGTATGATGACGTAACGAAGAAGCCAGTCGATTCGCCATTTGCAATGCGTCGGGCAATTGTGAAGATGTTCAAGGGCTTTGATGCTCAAATGAAAGCTTGGGGCATGCCTGAATTACACAGTAATGAATTTGCTACCCTTTCAAGCGTCTTCTCAGCGCGTCAATTGCGGATGCAAGTGCGCCAAGTCTTTGAAGTGTTCCACTCAGAAATGAAGGATAAAAAGACTGGCGAACGCGCTTATGTTGGGTTGAATCGTCAAGACCACCAAAATGGTTTCGTAATTGCGATTCCTGAAGAAGTTACCGGTGGTTCAACGGAATGGTTCAAGCAACTTTATGATATGACGGTGGAAGAATTATTCGATAGCATCGCAATGCCTTATTCAATGCGCGATACTGAACCAACGGCGGATGAAGCTTAATTACGTAAATCGTTAGTTTGTGGCTGAATGCGACCACGTCGATTTTGAAGCAGGTTAATCCCTTGAAATGAAGCTATTTATCCTCAATGAAGTCAAAGATCAAATAGCTGACAAAGAGTTTGATGAAATGCTTTATACCCATGATAGTGATGGCAAATCAGTCATGGCGCTGTTGTTCGTGGATGGGGACAACGGAACGGTTCCGTTTGATGTCGAATTTTACAGCGTTATTGGTGAGGAATTTAGTAAAAAAATAACTGCAGTTACACCAAGTGGCTACGCTAATATCGACTTCCGTTGGGCTACAAATGAAGTTTTAGGCGTTGAATAAGTAGTGAATAGTATGGGGCTGGGGCATAAATTTTCCAGCCTGTAAAATAAGCCGGATTTCTCCTAGTAAGGTAGAAATCTGGCTTATTAACGTGCGATAATTAATGGATAAAATATCAAACAGAAGTAAGCGGGGAGTTGTTCATGGACAAAAAGATACAGGATTTATTTAACAATGCGAAAAACATTGTGTTCTTAACCGGCGCGGGGGTTTCGACGGCTTCAGGAATTCCAGATTATCGATCTAAAGGTGGCTTGTATGATGCGGTTGAACGGCCAGAATATCTGTTAAGTACCGATGCCTTAGCCAATGAGCCAGCTAAAATGTATGATTTCATTATCAAAAATATGTACTTTCCAGCCACTAAGCCGAATGTCATTCATCAAAAAATGGCGGCATTAGTTAACGCGGGAAAAGCCCGGATTATTACGCAGAATGTGGATGGGTTACACCTTAAAGCTGGTGCTGATGCTGAACGGGTGATTGAATACCATGGCAATATCTACGATGTCTATGGGGTTACTGATCACCAACCAGCAAGTTACCAAAATTACCAGGCAGGAATGCGTCGGGAAGATGGCGACATTTTACGACCTAACATCACGTTATATGGTGAAATCCCATTCCGTACTAATGAAGCCGCGCAATGGGTGATGAACGCTGATTTAGTGGTTATCGTTGGGACTAGCTTTGTTGTGTATCCATTTGCCGGACTATTGCAATATGCTAATGCCCAGGTGCCTATCTTGGCAGTGAACCGCGAACGAATTGAAGCGCCACAGTATGTCCAACAAGAAATTGGGGATGCCGTTACCTTTTTTGAACAATTGACGGTTGAATAAAAAATGGAATTTGGTTCCGCAATAGAAGGCACGATTTTACCTTATGACCAACGCCTGAAAATATAGGTACGCAAAATCCCGCTCACTAAAATTAGTGGGCGGGATTTTTATTTGGAGATATTTAATTAAGCGGCAACGCGTTTTGCATCAACAACTGTCAATACGAATTGAACAACTGCTAAGACAAGCAAAGCAATCCAGCTAATCAACAACAATGATGAAGTTGTTTTAGGTGAAGCGGTTAACCAGTAGTTAGACCATGAAGTGTTGCTGTAAACAACCCAACCAGCCAAACCAACTAATCCAGCAAGCAAGTCGATAACAACGAGCATGAACAAGTTACCACCAACTTGCTTGGTGAAGTAAACGAAAGTCATGATTAATGCCCAAACAGCAAGAACAGCAAGTGCAACTGAGAGACCCCAGTAAATAATTACAGAAACAGCCATGATTATAAAACCTTCCTTTGTTTAAGTTAGTAAACTAATATATATCAGTATTCTAGCATTCTTAGTGCAAAAATGCACTAACTTTTAAGCAATGGTTATACGGGGCGATTAGTAGGCCACCGAATAAATGGGTTATTTGATGGCTATTATAGTGGTAATTTGTTAATCTTAAAGACAAATAATTAATCAGAGGGAGCTAGCAATGTTTGAAAAATTACGAACATCCAAGCTGATGTTTTGGTCGTTGGAACTACTAGTATTAGCTTTATTAGTTTTCGTGTGTACGCAAATTTCATTCTTATTCACACCAATTGGGATATTTGTACAAACCGTTTTCTTGCCAATCATTATTTCAGGATTCTTATATTACTTATTGAATCCGGTAGTGAAGCTATTGCAAAAAGTTAAAATTAAAAAATTCCGGATTCCACGCACATTGGCCGTGGCAATTGTAATGATTGCAGTAATTGCGTTATTAGCGCTCGTTATTATTACGGTTGTACCACAGTTAATTAATCAGGTTAGTCGGTTGTTAGCGAACTTACCCAAATTCACAAATGACGTGCAAAATGAAGTAAACGACTTAATGCATAACAAGTGGCTTGCTAAGAGTGGACTGAAGGTGGATGCAAGTACGATTGAAAATTCCGCCGGCAAATACGCGAAGACGTTTTTACTTGGAACTGCAAACGGCCTTGGTGCGGTAATTGGGAAAGTGACGAGCATTACGATTACGGCAATCACGGTACCAGTTATGCTGTTTTATATGTTGAACGATGGCCATAAATTCATGCCAAATGTGATGCGTTTGTTCCCAGCCGATAAGCAAGATAACATTGCGGAATTGATGGGTAAGATGTCAAAAACCATTTCACAATACATTGATGGTCAAGTACTTGAATGCCTCTTTGTTGGGGTCTTTACAAGTATCGGTTACTTAATCATTGGGCAACCATACGCCCTATTACTAGGAGTAGTTGCTGGGATTACGAACATCATTCCTTACGTTGGACCATACATTGGGATTTTTCCTTCATTGCTGGTGGCTTTAACAGTCGGTTCATGGCAACTCGTTTGGGTAATTGCTGTTGTCGTGATTGTGCAACAAGTCGATGGAAATTTAATCTACCCCAACATCATCGGCAAGACATTGAAAATTCACCCATTAACCATCATCATTATCTTGTTGGCGGCCGGTAATATCGCGGGAATCGGTGGCATGATTTTAGCGATTCCATTATACGCAGTTGTCCGGACATTTGTTTCATACATGTGGAACATTTATCGAATTCAAAAGGGCCATATCACGGTTGATGATTTGAAAGACATTGAATAAGTAATGATCTATTTCGGCTCACGTGGGATTGGATAAAATTGACCACTACGTGCCAGTAAATTACTTGGCGCACCACGCTGGAAGCAACCTCCCAAGCCAAAGTGCGGTCTTGGGAGGTTCGGACAAGCTGGGCTTCTAAGGAATAAATTCCTAAGAAGTCTCATCTTATCCTCAGCGGCGACATGTGTTGCACACATATCACCCCAGTCGCGGTGTAAAGGCTGCGCCCACCAAGCAATTTACCGGCACTCCGTTAGTTAGTAATAATTCTCAAACTAGAAAAAACAGTTACCAACCACAGGTCTTAGTAGCATAGGAAAAACAACAGTGACAATAGAACCTCAGTAATTCGATGCTTGAAAAGCACAGAAACGACAATCCTACACTAGAATCATAAATAGTAGCCACTGGACGGTATTGTTCAGTGGCTTTTTTTTCGTCCTGCAAGTAACCGATGATTTTAATTGGCTAAACTTTAGGAAATGTTCTATAATTAATACTTATAAAAAATAAGTAAAGAGGTGTGGCATGTCACAATTTGATTTTGATAAACACATTGCATATTTTCGCGACGCCCAAGGTGTACCGGTAGTTTGGACTGTCGGTAAGCATTTGGATGGTAGCCCAGATTATGATCAAGAAATGTATCAATTTGCATCTGAATTTCAACACTCAACGATGTATAATCGTGACTATGACCGGGTGTTGAGTAAGTTACCTTATGACAAACTTGAAGAACGTGATATTGAAAAGTTAATTGTGGAAAGTGATGATGTCGCAACTTTTGATGCCATTACTACCGCAATTATTCGTGGAGAACGGCATTTAGAAGGTATGTGGGCATCGATGCTCGAAAACGGTTTATTACTACGTTTGACGGAAAAGCTACAAGCAATCCACAAAAATAAAGCAACAGTAGATATTAAATAATCACAGTGGAGGTAACTACGTAAGTGGGAACCTCCACTTTTTATTTGAATAGTATTATCAATGATAGAAGAGATAACCGGCATTTTTAGTAGTAGTCTATAAGATTCTACGAACGAATAATAAGTATTGCGTGTGAAAATGTGTGAATTTTTTGTGGTTAATATTGCTAAATCGCGGTTAGTGTTACGCGCAGATTACAATCGCCCAGAATGTGTGAACAAACCATGAAACTTCGCCTAATGCCCTTCATAAGCCGATTCTTTTTTGCTATGATAATTGCATGATATAAAACATAAGGAATTCTTAAGGATATTCAATCAATATACGTGAACGGATAAAAAGGGAACCATTCAACGTTAATCACACTCGGAGGAAGCGAATTACATGAATAAAATTGCAAAGAACTTAACACTTACGATGGCAACTGCTGGGGCCGCTATTTTGGGAACTAGTATTGTCGGTAACGCGGATATTACTGTGACGGCAAAACGTGGCGACAACGTCTTTGAAATTGCTGAAAAGTACAAGTCAACAATTGACCAAGTTGCAGCTTACAACCACTTGAACAACCCGCGTTTAATTTTTAAGGGTCAAAAGATTGTGATTCCTTCTAAAGCAAGCTTTGAAAAATTTGAAAAGCAACAAGCTGAAAAGAAAGATGCTAATACTGCGACGACTGTTGATGGAACTTCACAACAAGCCGATCAAAAGATTGCATCAATGATTACTTACGCTAAGCAATTTATTGGTACACCTTACGTTTGGGCGGGTTCTTCACCTAAGGGATTTGACTGTTCTGGTTTGGTTTCTTACGTGTACAAAAACAGCTTAGGCATTGATTTGCCACACCAATCAGGCCAACAAGCTAAATTAACGACTAAGATTGATGTTAGTGAAGCTAAAGCTGGTGACTTGTACTTCTGGTCACGCGGCGGTAAGGTCTACCACGTTGCGATTGCAATTGGTGATGGTAAATTCATTGAAGCCCCACAACCAGGTAAGAAGGTTTCAATTAACACTGTAAGTAACTTCAAGCCACAATTTGCTGGTCGTGTTAGCCAATTAGCTGATCTTATCACTGCTTCAAGTGATGATGTTAACGCTGATACAACTGCAGCAGACGCACAAGCAATTATGACGGCTGCGCAATTCAAACAAAAAGGTCGTGTAAGCTACGACAACAAGACATTCACTTACTACTCTCCAGATGGTTCTAACCGTTCAGGAATGGGCGCTTACACTGCTGATGGTACGTACACATTGAATGGTCGCGACAAGGATGGCTACTTGATTCTTGCGTCATCTAAGCCATTTGGTACTAAGGTGATGACACCACTTGGTATGGGTGTTGTCCATGACCGTGGAACTGTTGGTAACCACTACGATATCGTAATCAAATAATCAATATGGGACGGCGGACGAAAGCAAATTTTGTCCTAGATTCGTAAAGATTTAACTAAAAGCGGAAGATTCAATCGAGAATGATTGAAATCTTTCGCTTTTTTGTCTGCAATTAGCATCATATCGCTAACAATATTCTCTAATATTCGTTATAATAGTTGAAGATTATTTGTGAGAATTAGACCTGATTGCACTGGAATGGGAGCGAAACTTAATGGAAAAAATATTAATTGCGAACCGTGGCGAAATTGCCACGCGGATTATTCGCGCAGTTCACGAATTAGGCATGCACGCCATTGCGATTTACGCAAAGGCCGATGAATTTTCAATGCACCGTTTTAAAGCCGATGAAGCTTATGAAGTTGGTGTGGGCGAAGATCCGATTGCGGCGTACTTAGATATTGCAGACATCGTCCGCATCGCCAAAGAACATAACGTTGATGCAATTCATCCTGGTTATGGTTTTTTGTCTGAAAATGCTGACTTTGCCCGGGCCGTTGAGGCTGCAGGAATTAAGTTTGTTGGCCCAACGCCAGCCCACCTTGAAATGTTTGGTGATAAAATCAAGGCCAAAAATGCGGCAATTGCTGCCGGAGTTCCAACAGTGCCGGGTACGGATCACCCCGTAACTGAAATTAGTGAAGCCATCGAATTTGGTAAGACGAGTGGGTATCCATTATTTGTTAAATCAGCTGCCGGTGGTGGTGGTCGCGGTATGCGGGTTGTGTATGAAGAAAGTGAATTAGTTGAAGCGTTTGCCCGGGCGCGTTCAGAAGCCGAAAAATCATTTGGGGATGACGAAATTTACTTGGAACGTTATCTGGTCGATCCCAAACATATTGAAGTACAGATTATTGCCGATGAACATGGGACCGTCGTGCATTTATTTGAACGAAATTCATCAGTGCAACGCCGCCACCAAAAAATTGTTGAGTTTGCACCAGCGGTTGGGGTGTCATTAGATGTTCGTAAACGACTTCAAGATGCTGCCGTAGCATTATTGGCATCGGTTAATTACCAAAATGCCGCCACGGTGGAATTTTTAGTTGAAGGGGAAGATTTCTTCTTCATTGAAGTTAATCCACGTGTACAAGTTGAACATACCGTGACGGAGGAAGTTACGGGAATTGATATTGTTAAAACACAAATCTTAATTGCCGCTGGCCAACGTTTGCACGATGAAATTGGTGTGCCGGTTCAAGCTGACATTCGGGCAACCGGTGTTGCAATCCAAGCGCGGATTACAACCGAAGATCCGATGAATGGTTTTGTACCAGACACTGGTCGGATTCAAAGTTACCGTTCGCCAGGTGGGACTGGTGTGCGTTTGGACGCTGGGAATGCCTTTACCGGAGCTTACGTGACCCCATACTATGACTCATTATTAACCAAAGCAATCGTGCACGGGATGGATTTTGAAGCCGCCAACCAAAAGCTTAGGCGGGTTCTTGATGAATTTGTTATTCGGGGCGTGAAGACGAACATTCCATTCTTGAAAAATTTGGTTAATCACCCAGTCTTCCGTTCTGGACAAGCACCAACGACATTCGTTGATGAAACCCCAGCGTTGTTTGATCTCGAACCGGAAGCTCAACCAACAACGAAATTAATTCACTACGTGGCAACGACCACAGTGAATGGTTTCCCTGGTGTTGATTCAGATGACACGAAGTATTACGCACCTAACAGCTATAATGCGAAATTTGCCGAACTTGCACCGGACTTAGAAACGGCGAAAACCGTGTTAGATACTCAAGGTGCTGACGCCATGGGACAGTGGTTGTTGAGCCAAGATAAAGTCTTGTTAACAGATACGACGATGCGAGATGCACATCAATCATTATTTGCCACCCGAATGCGGACAAAAGACATGGTGAATATTGCTGGTGATATGCAAAAGGCCTTGCCAGAACTATTTAGTGCTGAAGTTTGGGGTGGAGCGACCTTTGACGTTGCGTATCGGTTCCTTGGTGAAGATCCTTGGGAACGGTTGCGTCAATTACGTAAATTGATGCCAAAAACGTTATTGCAAATGTTATTCCGGGGCTCAAATGCAGTCGGTTACCAGAACTACCCTGACAACGTAATTCAAGATTTCATCGCCGCTTCAGCAGAAAACGGCGTCGATGTCTTCCGGATTTTTGATTCATTGAACTGGGTACCACAAATGACCGAATCAATTAAAGCGGTTCGCGATACTGGGAAAATTGCCGAAGCTGCAATGGCATATACCGGTGATATTTTAGATCCGAATAAAACTAAGTACACAACTAAATATTACGTTGATTTAGCGCAAGAATTACAAGCAAGTGGGGCTCATATTATTGGTATTAAAGATATGGCCGGCTTGTTGAAACCCCAAGCTGCATATGAATTAGTCAGTGCATTGAAGGCCGCGGTTGATTTGCCAATCCACTTGCACACGCATGATACGACCGGTAACGGTATTTTCACGTATGCCCGGGCTGTTGAAGCGGGCGTCGATGTCGTTGATGTGGCATCTTCAGCCATGTCTGGTACGACGTCACAACCATCAACGACCGCATTGTATTATGCCTTGTCGGGTAACAAACGCCAACCTGATTTGAACGTGCATGACGCTGAAAAAATAGATGAATACTGGAGTAATATCCGGCCATACTACGCTGGTTTTGGTAACAAGCTGAATGGTGCACAAACCGATATTTACCAAACAGAAATGCCTGGTGGACAATACTCTAACCTCCAACAACAAGCTAATGCCTTACGTTTAGGCGACCGTTGGGATGAAATCAAGGTGATGTACACGACCGTTAATGAAATGTTTGGTGACATTTCCAAAGTTACGCCATCATCAAAGGTTGTTGGTGATATGGCATTGTTCATGGTGCAAAATGATTTAACGGCTGCTGATATTTATGATCATGGTGAAACTTTGGACTTCCCTGAATCTGTGGTGAGCTTCTTCATGGGTGATTTAGGTCAACCAGTTGGTGGCTTCCCCGAAGATTTGCAAAAGATTATTTTAAAGGGTAAGCAACCGTTGACGGTACGGCCAGGTGCTTTGGCACAGCCAGTTGATTTTGCCAAAGTGACAGCAGAAGTCACAGAACTCATTGGGCATGAACCATCGCGTGAAGAAGTGTTGTCATACATCATGTATCCAAAAGTGTATGCTGACTACATCGCGCGCCAAAATGAATTTGGACCAATGACTTACTTAGATACGCCAACATTCTTCCAAGGAATGCGGGTTGGTGAACGCGTGGAAATCGAAGTAACTAAGGGTCGCAAGAACATTGTTGTGTTACGACAAATCACGGAACCTAATCCAGATGGAACTCGTTCATTATTCTTTGAAGTGAATGGTCAAAGTGAAGAAATTATCGTCAAAGATGTGAACGCGAATGTTTCAACGACAACGAAACAAAAAGCTGAACCAACTGATCCCGAACAAATCGGCGCCACAATGGCTGGTTCGGTTGTTTCAATCTTAGTTCAACAAGGCCAACAAGTTAAAAAAGGCGAAAGTTTGATTGTCACTGAAGCAATGAAGATGGAAACGATTATTCAAGCACCATATGATGCGGAAGTTCGTTATATTCACGCCACTAATGGAATGCAAATTGACGGTGGTGACTTGTTGATTGAATTAACGAAGTTGTCGTAGGCTTAAGCACACAAAATTTGAATTTAAACTTAATTTTTCTAAAAAATATCCTTTGAAAGGAAGTGTATGCTATGAAATTTTCGGAACGTGTATTAAACGTGACCCCGTCTGCAACTTTGCAGGTTTCAGCTTTGGCTAAACAAATGCAAGCCGATGGCATCGATGTAATTAATTTAAGTACGGGTGAACCGGATTTTGCGACACCACTTAATATTCAAACAGCGGCTATTGCAAGTATTACGGATGGCCGTGCGAGTTACTACACGCCAGTTTCAGGATTACCAGCGCTGAAAACAGCGATTATTAACCGTGTTGAAGCCGACACTGGCCGCTTGGTCGAACCCAATCAAGTGACAGTAACCGTTGGGGCTAAAATGGGGCTCTACTCATTATTCCAAGCAGTGTTAGAACCTGGGGATGCCGCGATGGTGATTGCACCATATTGGGTTAGTTACGAAGAACAACTCAAATTAAGTGGGGCAACTGTTCAAATCGTCCAACCAGCTGCACCGGATTTGAAAGTTACAGTTACTGAACTTGAAGCGGCCAAAACTGATGCGACGCGCTTGCTAATCTTGAATTCACCACAAAATCCAGCCGGGCTTGTGTATGAAGCGGCTGAATTAAAAGCGATTGCTCAATGGGCGTTGGATAACGATGTGTTACTAGTCGCTGATGAAATTTATGGCAAGTTAGTCTATAACGGTACTAAGTTTACGTCAGTATTGGAATTTTCAGATGAAATCTTTGCTAACACAGTATTGATTGATGGGGTTTCAAAAGCCTATGCAATGACTGGTTGGCGTTTAGGTTATGTGGTCGCCCAAAAGGAAATTATCAGTAAGATTAATTTGTTGTTGGGACACATGACGTCTAATCCAACGACCGCTGCGCAATATGCGGCGATTGAAGCGTTATCAGGTGACCAAGTTCCGGTTGCCAAAATGCGGGAAGCTTTTGAAACACGGTTGAATACCACTTATGCGTTACTTGAAGCGGTTGAAGGTGTGAAATTATCATTTAAGCCACAAGGGGCATTTTATTTCTTCCCCGATGTGACAGAAGCAATGGTTAAGTTAGGCTACATGAATACCGTTGAATTTGCGATGGCAGTTTTACAAGAAGCCCACGTTGCCGTTGTTGCTGGTGAGGCGTTTGGAATGCCAGGCCACATTCGTTTGTCGTATGCGACGAGTCAAGAGTTGTTAACGGAAGCGATTGCGCGGATTAAAGCGTTTATTGAAAAAAGCGAAAAAGCATAATACGAGAACAGGAAATCTTACGGCTTTATTTAGCCTGACACGGAATTGAGTAAAATTGGCCACTACGTGTCTGGAAATTGCTTGACGCACTGCGCTGGAAGCTCATTGCCAAGCCAAAGTGCGGTCTTGGCAAACTCGGATAAGCTGGGAGTCTACGGGAATAAATTCCCTAGACTCCTCATCTCATCCTCAGCGGCGACATGTGTTACACACATATCACCCCAGTCGCGGTGTAAAGGCTGCGCCCGCCAAGCAATTTCCAGTCACTACGTTAGTTAGGCATAATGCTCAAAATAGTTACTAACTACAGGTCACAGTAGGATGGAAAAACAATACTGACAACAGAACTTCAGTAATACAATGATTGAAAAGTGCGGAAACAACAACCCCGCGTTAGAATAAATAGAAACCATTTGTTACACATTAATAAGCTCGATTTCTACCTTAGAATTAAAGGAGAAATCGAGCTTATTTTTCGGGCTAAACAAGTTATATGTCAGCTCTTATTTTATTTGTTAGCAATGATTATTGGTACAAAAGGCAATTAGCGACGTTTCCGGTATAGCAAGCCGAATGCGCCGATTAAACCAAGTAAAGTGCTGCCGATGATAATTAACAGCTGGTTAGCGCCAAATGCACGCCCACTTTTTGGTAGCAATTTTTGGTTTGCTGTTTGCGTGGGTGTGGTTGCGTTGGAAGTACGTGTGTTGTTACCAACCTTAGCCGGTGTGCCACCAGTACCGGTACCAGGCAAGTGCCCTGGTACTGGTGTGCTTGGCGTTTTGCCTGATTGGCTATCATTTCCAGTCTTATCAGGTGTTGGGGTCGTTGAACCGCCAGTGCTTGGCAATTGCGACTCCCCTGGCTGTGGTGTGGCTGGCGTTGTATTTCCCGGTACTGTAGGAGTTACATCAGTTGGAGGTGTGGTGTTATTCCCCGTGTTGTCGCCGCCTGTATTATCCTCAGTATTGTCCGCCGCCTTATTAGGTGTTGTAGTTGCTTCACCATAATTACCAGTGCCGATTTCATTAATGGCGGCAACGCGGAAATCATAATCCAAACCATTGGTTAACCCAGTAATCGTTGCCGTCAAGTCAGTGTCAACAGTCGGTACGGTAATCCAGTTGTCTTCAGTTGTCAGTTTGTACTGCAGGATGAAGCCGACGATTGGTGAGCCGTTATCATCTGGCATTGTCCAACTAATGTCGACTTGAGTATCACCGGGCGTCGGTGTCAATACAGGTGCAGCAGGTACAGTAGCTGGGATAGCTGTGTTTGAGCCGTAAGCACCTGTACCAATGGCGTTAATTGCTGCAACTTCAAAATCATACGATTGGCCATTGGTTAAACCATCAATGGTAACTGCGGTTGCCGTGCCATCTGTTGGATAAGTTACCCATGCGGTGTCGTCGCTGTCCGTTGGTTTATAACGTAAGGCGTAACCGGTGATTGGTGAGCCATCATCGTCAGGAACAGTCCATGTTAGCTCGACTTGACCATCACCGCGTGTTGGCGTCAACTCAGGTGCAGCTGGTAGCGCTGCCGGAATAGCTTGTGTTGATCCGTAAGCTCCCGCGCCGAGATAGTTAATTGCTGCAATTTCAAAATCATATGATTGGCCGTTGGTTAAACCATCAATGGTAGCGGTGGTTGCCGTGCCATCTGTTGGATAAGTTACCCATGCGGTGTCGTCGCTGTCCGTTGGTTTATAACGTAAGGTGTAACCGGTGATTGGTGCTCCACCATCGTCAGGAACGGTCCAAGTTAGTTTAACCTGACCATCACCAGGTATTGGCGTCAATACCGGGGTATCCGGTACAGATATTGGAGTTGCCGTGGCAGATCCGTAGCTACCTATACCACTGGCGTTAATCGCCGCAACTTGAAAGTTATACATTTGCCCATTTTGTAAGCCGTCAATGGTAGTTGAGGTTGCCGTGCCATCCGTTGGATAGGGTATCCACATACTGCTGTCAGTTGATTTGTAACGAACGGAATAACCGATGATTGGTGATCCACCATCGTTGGGAGCAGACCAAGCTAGGTTGACTTCACCATCACCACTATATGCCCATAAGGGTGGTGTGCTAGGGACAGCTGCCGGTGTAGCAGATACTATGCTACTCATTTGTGAACTACCATCGGAAAAATTAACCTGAACCTGGAAATTATATTGGACACCATTTGTCAAACTAGTAATTGTTTCGCTTGTTTGGAGGGCTCCAACTGAGGGTCCAGTGAACCAAGGAGCACCTGTTGGTTGATATTGAATGGTATAGCTTGTAATCGAAATTCCAGATGTACTTAGCCCACCCCATTCAAGCGTTATTTGATTACTTCCGGGGGTGGCGGTTACATTTAGTAAACCTTCTATATCCACTTTTGGTGTTTTTGCCTTAGTAGTTTGTTGCATTGGTGCCGCTACTCGCTCGGCTGCTTTTAACCCAAAGTCGTTAGCGGCACTTTTAGCCGCCGGCACAGTTTTGTCAGTAACCGCATTCGTGATATCTGCGGTTGGAGTTGTTGTGTTTGTTTCACTAATTACGGTTTCCTTTGGCTGATCAGGTTTTGATGAATCTGGTGACGTACTATCAACTGCCACTGAATCTGCTACTGGCGTGACTGGTGATTCGGTACTGGTAGCCTCGCTTGGCTTTTCAACTGCATCCTCGGGTTTAGTTGCCAGCGTGTCAGCAGTTTTATCGGGCGCCGGCTGTACTTTTTCTACTTGTTCTGTTTGTACATCACGGTCTGTCTGACTTGCCAGCGCTGATGGGGTAGCTCCCATGCCGCTAATCAAAGTGATCATTGCTAACGATGTATAGCCAATCTTTTTACCTTTACTGTTCATCGGTGCGCTCCTTTTTAAAATTAATTAATATAACTTAATTCTAGCGGAAGCATATGAGTAATTTGTGAATACAAATCCAATTAAGTTTATTGACGAATTTGTAAAATTAATCCGATAACTACTGGCTATGCCCACAATCTCCCTGACAACAAATAAAACTGTAATGCATTATTATTTTAGTTGATTAATAAAGTTACCAATCTTCACAGTTTCATCAAAATAGTAAAGTTTCCCTTACGGATTGCGTAACTTTTGTAAAGAGTCTGTAACAAAGGTAATCTTAGTGATATAATTAAAACATAAAGAAAAGGGAACGAGGATATGATGATGAAAACTAAGAAGATGATTACTAAAATGATGCTAGTATTGGCGGTGACGATTGTTGCATTAGCCCCACTACAAATGGTCGCAAGTCAAACTAATGCAGCGGCAGCAACAAAAACTACTAAAATAAAAAAAGCACCCAAAAAGGTTGCGAAGGTCAAAAACAGCAACCATGCTTTAAAAATTGTCTTGAAAAAAGTTAACCCAACTAAGAAGACTGGCATTTTTTACATGGTAAATAAAATTAATAAGACATCATACCAAGTTGAAGCTCGTAAAAGCAGTGGCGGTTCAACTAAACTAAAGGGTCTCTATCGTTTGAACACAAAAACAATGAAAATTACCCAAATGAACTTGAACACCGGTAAATTTGTGACAGTTAAATAAAGTGAAAAAGCCGTCTGAATCAGCGTTTTTAAACGTAATTCGGACGGCTTTTTGGTTGGATGGAAATTATTTAGCGGCTAACACATATTTTTCAACAGCTTGGGCAACGCCATCTTCAGCGTTCGTAGCAGTGATAACATTGGCGGCTGCTTTGGCTTCAGGAGTACCATTCCCCATTGCAACACCAAGACCGGCCCATTCGAGCATTGGTAAGTCGTTGTTTTGATCTCCGAGCGCCATTGTTTCGTCTTGGTTAATACCAAGTTTGGCGCTTAATTCAGCTAAGGCATTTGCTTTGGAAGCTGATTTGTTCAAGAATTCTAAGAAATATGGAGTTGATTGCACGATATAGAAACGGTCGTGGAATTCAGCGGGGATTTCCTTGGCAACACGGTTAATTACATCAATTTCATCAATCATCATGCCTTTTGAGTAATCCTTAACAGCCATTTCGGCAACGGGCATGTATTGGATTTGCATGTTGACCAAGAATGATTCACCAATTGTGTACTTAGGAATTAAGGCGTGAGCGGTATAGATGAGTTGTTCATCTTCTACGTGGAAATGAATATCAAGTTGGCGACTAAGGGCTTCGATGTCCAAGTAGTCTTGGTACGTAATCGTTTCTTTGGTGATGATGTTACCACTTACAGTTTGTGAAAGGGCACCGTTGAAAGTAATCACAAATTGGTCATCGCCTTGGAGTCCTAAAGCTTCAAGATATGGCTTAACACCGGTTAATGGGCGGCCAGTGGTTAAGACGACTTTGATTCCTTTAGCAGTTGCAGCATTCAAGGCCGCAATCGTGCGCGGAGCTAGTTCGTTTTTTTCGTTTAAGAGGGTACCGTCGATATCGATGGCAATTAGTTTGATGCTCATAAAATTCTCCTTTGGCGGGTGTCTACACGTTAATTATGTGGC
Source organism: Periweissella cryptocerci (assembly GCF_004358325.1). Taxonomy (NCBI): domain Bacteria; kingdom Bacillati; phylum Bacillota; class Bacilli; order Lactobacillales; family Lactobacillaceae; genus Periweissella; species Periweissella cryptocerci. Next base: position 1,853,825 of record NZ_CP037940.1, read on the forward strand.
GCTGCGAGATAACCATTCGTAATATAGCTTTGAAATTCTGCGTATACGGGGCTGAAGATATCATCTGAATTTGTCCGTAACATTTCTTTTGGGAAGAAGAACCGGCGGTCACCAGATTGTCGCCCAGTAATCGCATTTACTAACGCACTGATGGTTGAAAGTTCAGTTGTGCTACCATCTTCGCGCATTAGTTCGATTTGGGTGCGTGGTTTTTTGTCCTTAGGATCATAGGCATCATAAGGTAAATCATAACTATCATTTTCAGCGGTGTAGTAAGCAGTGTTGTAGCCGGCTTCTTGGATTAATTGGGAAATGCTAGGTAAATATTTCGCAGATTCATCATCCAAGAGGATTGATTTGAGTGGCTTGCGATCTAAGAAACGGACAGCAAGGTCACTTAAAATCGGATCATCGACGTACCGCCACTGACTGAAGTAGGTTACTAAGACACCGTCGTCCAAAGCTAAATACTGTTGTAAAGTTGGTTTGTGTTGGAAGAATGGCAACATCACTGGCGGGATAAAACTAATATCGACCGCCAAATCATCTTGGGCTTTCAAATATAAATCATGCGCTCGTTGCAATAAATTCGTTAAGATAACTTCCATCGAACGTGATGCTGGGTGGAAATACACTTGGAGATACATTTGGTAGCGGCTGACAATGTAATCTTCAATTCCGTGCATCCCAATAATGTTAAATGCAATCCCACCAGCATAAGGATGGAGTAACCGTAAAATGAACGATAAATCAAATGAACCGTAGTGAGCACCGCTAAAATATGCATCGCGCAACAAGTAGTCCATTCGATCGGCATCAATTTGGCTTGAAATAATTTGCACTACTTGAGGATTTGGATACGTTTTATTAATGACGCTGGCCACTTGGGCTGGAAATTCAGGGCTAACACGGCGCAAAATTGTGTTAATTTGCGTACCGGCAGTGGTAATAATGGCTTGGGTGAACGCCTCGTGATCGGTGTGGAAGATGTGCTCAAAAGTATGTGAGTAGGGTCCATGGCCGACATCATGCAATAAACCAGCGATTAACGTAATCATGCGCTCGCTCGGATTCCATAAGCCGTCACCGGGAACTTGGGTTGAGTAATCAAGTTCGAGGTGGTTGGTGATTTTGCGGGCGATTTCGTACACACCAAGTGAGTGGGTAAACCGGGAGTGTTCGGCCGCAGGGAAAACTTCTGAAGCCACGCCAAGTTGCTTGATGCGGCGCAGACGTTGAAATTCAGTCGTATTAATTAAATCTAAAATAATTTGTTCTTGGACGTAGATATACGTGTGCACCGGATCGCGAAGGACAGTTTCTTTGGCTAATTTTTGTGTTAAATAACTCATGTATAGTCCTTTCATCATGTGGTTGGTTGCCGTTTTTCGAGTATTTCAAGCTGATTGTTAATACTGAAGTCAGTTGGTAGTTGTAATTGTTCGTGTGGCAAAAACGGTTGCCATGCTGTGATTAGGCGCTGGCTGAATTCAGGTACCGAAATATCACTGACGGCATCTAAATTCATCATGGTTTGTGGTTTGACGTCAGGATATGGTGCCGTAATTGTAGTTTGTTGTAAACCTTGCTGATACATCTGTCGAATCAACGTACCACGGGTTTCTTGATCACCGCTGACACTTAGGTACAAGGACACTGCGATTTTATTACGGTAGCGTCGTTGGGCGAGGCCGGCAATTTTTCGGTGGTTAATACTTAAATCATAGCTGCCTGGGCAATACGAGCCGACAATTTCATTAGTGCTAATCTTTAATTCAGGTAATGCCTGCTGAATTAAATTAACGGCTAAATCATACGCACCGTTAATCGATAGTGGGACGTCTGGTTGCTGAAAAATCAACGACACATTGAGGATGCCAGTATCGCTGACGACCGCTAGCCCACCAGCCGAGCGGATATATGAAGCATAGTTGTTGCTATGTAACCAAGTTCGGGCCACATCTAAATGAGGAAGTTGCTTATCACGGTGGCCTAAAGCAACCGCTGGCGTTGTCGTCCAAAGGTGTAAAATGGCCTCGTTTTTTTGCACGAGGTCAAACAGAGATGCGTTGTATGCTGTACTTGTTAGTGGATTAACTTCGTCAAAGTGATTCTGCACGATATTTATTTTATTAAATGGTAGTAGCATAGTAATCACCTGAATTTCATTTTAGCGTCCGGATTAGCGTTATTTGTGAACGAATGGCACGTCATAGCACGGCGGTCAAACTAAAAATTCCACACTGTGGGCATAATACAACAAATTACCTTAAAAATAATGAATAATGCGGTTTCTTTAACTATCATTATACCGAATAAATAGACTATAATGAAATGTAACATTGAAACGAAAGGGATTACGCGCAAATCATGGCAGATTTAACATCAGGAATACCAGTTGAATTTAAAGTCAACACATGGCTGTTGCAAGCTGGTCAAGAAGAAACATTTGAATTTAGTGAGATGGGTCAGGCATTTAAAATGGGCTCAACTTTATACTTGCGCTATCATGAAACTGCTGATGGGCAAAGTATTCCAGTGACGATGAAAATTCAAGAAGATGGTGACGTTCAATTACGGCGCCATTCAGAAAATGATTTACGTTTAGTATTCAGTCCAAATACGATCAAAACAACAAAGTACCGGACACCTATGGGCTTAATGGATATTACGACATTAACGCAACGCTTAGATGTTGAGTTTTTTCAAAAGCCATTTGCCGGCAAGGTTGCAATTGATTATCAGTTGCTCACCGGTGAAGAAGTTGTAGGACAACATAAGATTCGATTGCAATTTACCGCATAAACCGGTAATATTAATAAGGATAAACCCCGAAAGGACGTGCTAATTTTGGAATTTACAGAATTTGAAGGCCAAAACAAAGAAGAACTCTCATTGATTGAGGTAGCGCATGCTGCATTATCACACCACGGCGAAACATTAGCTTTTGCTGATCTTGTGAATGAAGTTCAACAATACTTGGGTAAGAGCGACGAAGAAATTCGTGGACGCTTATCACAGTTTTACACTGATTTGAATATTGATGGTAGTTTCATCTCACTTGGTGATAACATGTGGGGACTTCGTTCATGGTATGCGATTGATTCCATTGATGAAGCCGTCCACTTGGATGAAGAAGATGATGCACCAGCACGTAAGAAGAAGCGTAAGAAGGTTAATGCCTTCCTTGATGACGCAGCTGACGACGATGATGTTATTGACTACAACGATGATGACCCTGAAGATGATGATTTCGGTCAAATCGATGAAGAAGATGACGCGGCTGATGACGAAGAAGATGCCGATGAAGATGTAAAGGCTGCTGATGGTTTCGACGACGTTGAAGATGACGACGACGATGACTCAGGTCTTGCTGATGGTATTGAAGGTCAATTATCAGAATTCTCTGATGATGAAGACTTCGGTGATGACGAAGAAAACTAAACATTACAAATGTTAATACGTTAGGGCGCTTGCGCTCTAGCGTATTTTTGTATATTCAAAAATACGATTGCGAGAAACTGCGGTTCTATTTATTCTAGCGTGAGGTTGTCGTTTCTGTACATTTCAATCATCGAATTACAGAGGTTCTATTATCAGTGCTTTTTCATGCTACTGTGGCCTGTGGTTGGCAAATGTTTTTCGCTAGTTTGAGCATTATGTCTAACTAACGAAGTGCCGGTAAATTGCTTGGCGGTCGCAGACTTTACACCGCGACTGGGGTGATATGTGTGAAACACATGTCGCCGCTGAGGATAAGCTGAGGAGTCTTAGGAATTTATTCCTTAGACTCCCAGCTTATCCGAACCTCCCAAGACCGCATTTCGGCTTGGGAGGTTGCTTCCAGCGTGGTGCGCCAAGTGATTTACTGGCACGTAGTGGTCAATTTTATTCAATTCTATGTCAGACGAAATGGAACCGAAACTACAGCTTGTATCAAATTAGAAGCGCATTGCAAAATGATGTGAATTCAGATACACTAGCGAGATACTTAAAAACGGGAGGCACCGATGGGAGAATTTTTTAAATTAAATCGTAACATTCAGCTGCGTATTTTAATGGTTTTTATGTCGGTACTGATTGGTAGTTCAGTTGGCCCTAACATGACAATTTATTACGTAGATTATTTTGGAGCCTTTTGGACGGGGCTCTTGTTGATTGTTGTGCAAATTGCCGGGTTCTTTGCTGGACTTTACGGTGGGCACGTAGCAGATACGTGGGGACGAAAAAAGGTGATGACAATCGGTGTGGCGACAATTGTCTTAGGCTACGTCTTAGCTGCCGTGATGAATTCGCCCTTGCTGGTTTCGCCGCAAGCAACGTTCTTTGGCTTTCTGTTGGTGACGGTTGGCTATGGTTTTGCTGATCCTGCCGAAGAAGCGATGTTGATTGATATGTCGAGTCCTAAAAATCGCCAGTTTATTTACTCGATGATTTATTGGGTATTGAATGTTGGTGTCATGATTGGGGCGGCAATTGGTGGTTGGTTTTTCAAGACGCACCGTTTCGAGTTGATGACAGGAACGGCGATTGTTGCAGCAATTAATCTTATTATTATCATCATCTGGATTACCGAGACACTACCTCAAGAAGCGCGGAGTCAACATGGCGATTCACTCGGAGCCGTTGTGAAAAGCTATCGTGGCGTCATGGTTGATAAACGTTTTATGCTTTTTTCAGCGGGATTGGTATTATCAACGGCAGTTTTCTCACAACCTGATTTTTATTTGGCAGCGCATTTGGGTCAAAGTTTTCATACAATCACGCTGGCTGGTTTGACGATTTTTGGTCAAAGGATGCTGTCGCTGATTACAATTGAAAATACCTTTTTGATTATCGTGCTAATGGGTGTGATGACTAAACTGACCCAACGATTTTCGCTAAAAAACGGAGTGGTTATCGGTACATTGGTACAAAGTGGTGGTTTTGCGTTAGCGTTTATTTTCAATACGTTTTGGCCATTACTAATTGCCGGGGTGATTTTAACTTTTGGTGAAATGATTGTGACACCGGCCTCACAAACGCTCCGTGCCGATATGATGAATCCAGCCAAAATTGGGGCGTATTCAGGTTTTAGTGCAGCGACGCGACCAGTTGGTACGATTCTGGCAGCCAGTGTTGTCAGTGCGTCGCATTTTATTGGTAATATCGGGGCAGCAGTGTTAATTATCATGGCGGGCCTTGGTGCTGTCGCGTTCATGTTGGCAGCGATTAAGCGATTACCAGCGACGATTAGTGGGAAATGAAGATGAATGCTTGACTATTCCCTAGAGATTCTGTAATATATTTGAGGGCTCCTTACAAGAAGGACTGTCAATAGAGTAAGTTATTAGCTCCCAATTCATTTTTTTGAGTTGGGAGCTATTTTTAGTTTTTTCAGCGTGAATGGGCTAAAATAATACCCATGGAAACCAGAGGAGGAATTTTTATTTATGGCAACTAAGTATATTTTTGTTACAGGTGGTGTGGTTTCATCACTCGGTAAAGGTATTGTTGCAGCATCATTAGGTCGTTTGTTGAAGAACCGTGGATTCAAGATTGCGGTTCAAAAATTTGACCCATACATTAACGTCGACCCTGGTACCATGAGTCCTTACCAACACGGTGAAACTTTTGTTACAGACGATGGCTTGGAAACTGATTTGGATCTTGGTCACTATGAACGATTCATTGATATTAACTTGAACAAGTACTCAAATGTTACAACCGGTCGGATTTACTCAGAAGTTTTGGCTAAAGAACGTCGTGGTGACTATGAAGGTGCTACTGTCCAAGTTATTCCACACATCACTGGCGCATTGAAGGAAAAAATGATGCGTGCCGCACAAACAACCGATGCTGATATTGTTATCACTGAAGTTGGTGGTACGGTTGGTGATATCGAATCAATGCCATTCATGGAAGCCTTGCGTCAAATGAAGTCAGAAGTTGGTCCAGAAAACGTCTTCTACATTCACACTTCATTAGTGCCTTACTTGAAGGCCGCTGGTGAAATGAAGACTAAGCCAACGCAACAATCAGTACAACAATTGCGTTCATTGGGTATCCAACCAGATATGTTGGTACTTCGGACTGAAGAACCAATCTCTGATGGTATGCGTGAAAAGTTGGCCTTGTTCACTGACGTTAAGCCAGAAGCTGTTATCGAATCAATGGACGTAGAATCACTCTACCAAATTCCATTGAATCTCCAAGCTCAACACATGGACGACGTTGTTTTGAACAAGCTTGGCTTAGATGCACCTGAAGCTGATATGGCTTCATGGAAAGAATTAGTTGATCATGTCAACAACTTGCACAAACAAGTTAAGATTACCCTTGTTGGTAAGTACACTGACTTGCAAGATGCTTATATCTCAGTTAACGAAGCCTTGAAGCACGCCGGTTACGCTGTTGATGCGGAAGTTAAGATTAACCACATCAATGCTGAAACAGTTAACCCAGACAATTACGAAGAATTGCTTGCTGATGCTGATGGTATCATCGTGCCTGGTGGTTTTGGACCACGTGGTATTGAAGGTAAGATTTTGGCAATCAAGTATGCCCGTGAAAACAACGTGTCATTCCTCGGTGTCTGCCTTGGTATGCAACTTGCATCTGTTGAATTTGCCCGCCACGTCTTGGGTTACACTGATGCAAACTCAACTGAACTTGAACCAGAAACACCAAACCCAGTTATCCACTTGATGGCTGACCAAGCTGGTGTTGAAAACCTTGGTGGTACACTCCGTCTTGGTTTGTACCCAGCTGACTTGAAGGCTGGCACTAAGACTGCTGAAGCATACGGTAACGTGAAGGAAATTCAAGAACGTCACCGTCACCGTTTTGAATTTAATACCGATTACCGGAATGAATTTGAAAAGGCTGGGATGGTCTTTGCTGGGGTTTCACCAGATGACCGTTTGATGGAAATTATCGAAATTCCAGAAAATGACTTCTTCATCGCTGCTCAATATCACCCAGAATTCTTGTCACGTCCACAACGTCCAGAACCATTGTATGGTGCGTTCGTTGCCGCTGCCTTGAAGCAACACGAAGCAAAATAATTAGATAATACACCACTGAAATCGTTTTTGGTTTCGGTGGTGTTTTTGGCTCTGTTTCGTCTGACATGGGATTGAATAAAATTGGCCACTGCGTGCCAGTAAATTACTTGGCGCACCACGCTGGAAGCGCATGTTCAAGCCAAAGTGCGGTCTTGAACAACTCGGATAAGCTGGGACTCTAAGGGAATAAATTCCCTAGACTCCTCATCTTATTCTCAGCGGCGACATGTGTTGCACACATATCACCCCAGTTGCGGTGTAAAGTCTGCGACCGCCAAGCAATTTACCGGCACTCCGTTAGTTAGGAATAATGCTCAAACTAGAAAAAACAGTTACCGACCAAGACCGCAGTAGTATGGAAAAAATTGACAATAGAACTTCAGTAATTCGATGATTGAAAAGTATAGAAACGACAATTCCAAGCTAGAAAAAATATTAGCCGCTTTTTTCTGCAATAAAAGGTTAGTTGGTACCGTAAAATACCAGCGTGCACTGATTTTGTTAGCACGTTATATCAATTTAAAAATGAAAGACCTTTAATTTTAATTAAATTCCATGGCAAAGTAATGAGAAAGTGCCCCGCAGTGTTGTTATTTCGGGAAATTATCGGTAAAATTGAAAATTATATGTAGCCATGCATATTTTTTCGTGTGTATAAAACAAATAAAAATAACACACGCATTTAGCTATTGATAAAAGGGTGTATAAAATGAATAAAAAAATGATTATTAATGGCGGTCGGCATCTTTCCGGGGATGTGACGATTGGGGGAGCCAAAAACTCAACCGTTGCGTTGATTCCCGCTGCGATTTTAGCAGACACGCCCGTACAATTCGACAGTGTTCCAGATATTGCCGATGTTTACAATTTACAAATTATTTTAGACTCAATGAATGTTAAGTCTGAATTTAAACACAGCGTATTAGATATTGATCCAACCCAAATTAATGAAGCACCATTGCCAAGTACTGCAATTAAGAGCTTGCGGGCTTCATACTATTTTATGGGTTCATTACTGGGCCGTTTTGGTCGGGCAACCGTGACCTTCCCTGGTGGGGATAATATTGGACCACGACCAATTGACCAGCACATCAAGGGATTTAAAGCCTTAGGTGCCAAGGTTGAAGAAGCAAACGATACAATTTACATTACAACTGGTGAAGAAGGGTTGCATGGCGCGCGAATCTTTTTGGATATGGTTTCAGTTGGTGCCACAATCAATATTATTTTAGCAGCGGTTAAAGCCCCCGGCCAAACGATTATTGAAAATGCGGCCCGTGAACCAGAAATTATTGATTTAGCAACTTTCTTGAACAATATGGGCGCTAAAATTCGCGGTGCTGGTACGGATGTTATCCGTATTGAAGGGGTACCATTGCTTTCAGCCCGCGCAACGCACACGATTATTCCAGACCGGATTGAAGCTGGGACTTATTTGTCATTGGCAGCTGCGGTTGGGGATGGAATCATGATTCACAACATTATTCCTGAACACTTGGAATCATTTACTTCTAAAATGATTGAAATGGGCGTTGATTTACAGATTGAAGAAGATGAAATCTACGTGCCTAAGTCAACTAATTTGGAACCGGTGACCGTTAAAACGTCACCATATCCAGGATTTGCGACTGATTTACAACAACCATTAACGCCAGTATTGATGTTGGCACATGGTGAAAGTAAAATTTTGGATACCATCTATCCTAAACGAGTGCGGCACATTGTTGAATTACGTCGCCTTGGTGCTGATATTGCTTCTGAAGTTGAGGGTGTTATCACAATCAATGAAAGTGGCAAACTCGTGGGTTCTTCTGTTACCGCAGCCGAAATTCGTGCGGGCGCTGCGTTGATGATTGCTGGTTTGATGGCAGATGGTCAAACCGTAATTCATGATGCTGATCACATTTTGCGCGGATATGATCGAGTTGTTTGGAAACTTACGCAATTAGGCGCTGAAGTTGAAATTCTCGATGAAGATGCCGAATAAGCGAAAAGTATAGTTTCGATGGGGTAATTATGTTAGTTTACTGACTTTTTATGTTGTCGTGGCAAGTAAATCGTGCTAATATATGTAAGTTGATTATAGAACAAATAAACTGACTCTGGTTCAGCATATGAATCAGGGCATTAAGGAGAAACGTTATGAAGCAAGGAATTCACCCAGACTACCACAAGGTTGTGTTTGTTGACTCAACTACTGGTTTTAAGTTTGTTTCAGGTTCTACTGTAACTTCAGACCAAACTATCGAATTTGAAGGCGAAACTTACCCAATGATCCGTGTTGAAATCACTTCTGATTCACACCCATTCTACACTGGTAAGCAAAAGTTCACTCAAGCCGATGGTGCCGTGGACAAGTTCAACAAGAAATACGGTATCAAGTAATCTATTTCTTGACAAAGGCATTCGCATTTTGCGGATGCCTTTTGTTTTATCCTGATGTTGCGGGCTCTATTTCGGCTGACGTGGAATTGAATAAAATTGACCACTGCGTGCCGGTAAATTACTTGGCGCACCACGCTGGAAGCACATGTTCAAGCCAAAGTGCGGTCTTGAACAACTCGGATGAGCTGGGAGTCTAAGGAATAAATTCCTAAGACTCCTCATCTTATCCTCAGCGGCGACATGTGTTGCACACATATCACCCCAGTCGCGGTGTAAAGGCTGCACCCGCCAAGCAATTTACCGTCACTCCGTTAGTTAGGAATAATACTCAAACTAGCGAAAAACAGGCCGCGGTAGCATGAAACAACAACACTGATAATAGAACCTCAGTAATTAGGTGATTGAAAAGTACAGAAACGACAAGTCCACGCTAGAACCATATTGTGGATAATTTGTCATCGTGCTAGTTCGGATATAAAAATAATAAGTTATATAGAAAGTTGGAAAATAATGAGTGCAGGAACGATTCTATTCATAACGTACATTGTTGCGCCCGTAGTTGTGGTGTTGGGGTTATTTGGGTACCTTGCGCACAGTGAGGCTAAGCGTTACTATGCTGCATTAGAAGCACAGGTAATCAGTAAAGATGAAATGCAGCAATTTGAGCGGCAGTTAAAAAAGGATGCTGCAAAGTATCGCCAATTAGACCGACGGGCACAATTGTTTAAAATTCTCGGTATTGTTGCGATTGTTATAACAATTCATCAAGTATTTGCAATAATTGGTGCGATATTGGCGGCCATAGTATTTACGCTGGCGCGCCGTAATCAGCAAGCCAGTCTTGAAGCGGAAGCTAAGTATTTTAATGGCAAGGAATTGCCTAAAGTTGCGGCAACAACATGGACTTTTCGGCATAATTTAGCCAAGTACCATTGGTTAATGGGGATGGCATTAAGCATTGCTGCTTTACTTTTTTCATTTGCGACATTTATTAAATAACGCAGTTGCTGACTGTGACAGCTAATGTTCCATGGAAAAGCTCGATTTAAACCTTGTTTCAGATAAGGTTTAAATCGAGCTTTTTGTGTGCCGGTTCTCTGGCGTAAGCACAGATTGGCGTGGCGGGTTATCACCGAACGGATAACATAGACATACTTTTTTCATACTTTTTCGAGGGTTATCATTTTTTGATGGGCTAACGGTTTGCTAAGATTGATAGTATAAAGAAAACTTAATAATTGCGTATTCAGAAAAATGGAGGGCACGCCCATGGCATCAATCGGACAATATAAAAACGAAGATTTGGTCAAAGAAAATAAAATTTTTTCCGCAATTCGGACAACGGTCGAAACGGCATTTTATTCAAATACTGTTAAACATATCACTAACCGAACTGAAGCTTACGAACTGGCTAAACATGCCCAGGGGGCAGTTGTGACTGATTTACCAATCTATCAGGCAGAAGAACAAGGGCTACCCGCAGATGCGAAGGTAATTGTGTTCAATGATGGGGGCATTGTTGGCCGAACTGCCGCAGCGCGGAAAATCATTGGGCAACCCGGCGTTAACGAGGGCGCGCTAGCTAAGTTGGTTCGTGAAGCAGCGTACGGCATGCAACGTAAAAATACATTGACCGCGGATGTTTTAGTCGGCTTAGATACAAAATATACTGTGAAAAGTCATTTATTAGTACCTGAAGGTTATGAAACGAATGTTTTGAGTTATATGCTTAACTTTCAAGAAATTACGGCTGAATATGCTGAAATGTACGCTGAATCACAACCATATCCAGTCGGGGATTTGTTTGTGATGGCGGATCCTGATTGGACAAGCACTGAATATCCCGATGGACTCGCTTTATTTGATCCAGTGCATAACACCGCCGTTATTTTGGGGTTACGTTATTTTGGCGAATTGAAAAAAGGGACCCTAACGTTAGCCTGGGCAGCAGCTCACCGGAATGGCTTTGTGGCCTGTCACGGTGGTATGAAGCAATATACTTTACCAGATGGTTCTAAATATACAATGGCTGCATTTGGTCTGTCAGGTTCAGGTAAGTCAACCATTACCCTGGCAAAGAATCCGGACAAATACGACGTAACAGTTTTGCATGATGACGCATTTGTCATTGGTGAAGATGATGGCTCAACCACGGCGCTTGAACCGGCGTACTTTGATAAGGCACAAGATTACCCCATGACTAGTGATGCCGTTAAGTACTTCTTAACCTGTCAAAATGTGGGCGTTAGCATCAATGATCGTGGCGAAAAAGTCTTAGTGACTGAAGATATTCGGAATGGTAATGGTCGAACTGTTAAATCACGCTTTTTTGCGCCTAACCGCGTTGACCATCTGCAAGAAAAAATTGATGCCGTGTATTGGATTATGAAGGACGATACGTTACCACCGCTAGTACGTGTGGATGATCCCGCATTAGCATCAATCTTTGGTTTGACGCTCGCTACGAAACGTTCATCAGCCGAAAACATTGTGGGCAAAGTGGACATGGATGCTTTAGTTATTGAACCCTTTGCTAATCCATTCCGCGCATATGCACTCGGTGAAGACTATCGCGACTTTAAGCATTTATTTGAAACCATGCAGGCCGATTGTTATATCTTAAATACGGGATTTTTCGGGGCAACTAAAGTTAAACCAAAGCATACCTTGGGTTCAATTGAAGCGGTCGTTGACAAAGATGCCGAGTTTGAACCATTCGGGCCAATTGCGGGATTAAGTTACTTGCCGGTCGCTGGTTTTGACCTCGATTTCACCGATGTCACGTATCTAACGCAATTAAAGGCCCGGATGCAAAATCGTTTGGATTTCATCATGGCTAAGAAAACCGAGTTAGATGGTTACCATGCTTTACCCGAAGGTACGGAAGAAGCAGTGCAACGCATTTTGGTGGCACTCGATGATGCAATTGCGGCGAATAGCTAAAATGTATCGAAAAAACAAGACCCATCCGAGTTGGCTTAATGCCACGTTGGATGGGTCTTGTTTTATTTAGATGTTTATTTTTTGGAAATCCGGGTACCTTCAATTGCGCTACGCATCTTGTCGACCACGTCTTGCGTTTGTTGGCCTAAACGGAAGCCGGTTAAGGTGAATAATGAATCGATGATAGTGATTTGTGCAATCAACGAACTCATTGATTCTGAACGGAAGTTAACTTCTTCGGCAATGGAAACAAGTGTCAAATCCGCAAGTTTAGCAAGTGGTGATTGGGCAAACGACGTGATTGCAATAATCGGGGTCCCGTTAGCTTTCAACTGTTCAGCGATTACTAATGTATCGTGATTGCGACCAGAGTGGGAAATGACAATTGCGACATCGTCTTTGCGCATTTTAACGGCCTGCATTAATTGGATATCATAATCGGGGTGTTGTTGAACATTGATTGGTGTCCGTAAAAATTTGTGATAACCATTGAAGGCAACAATCGATGAACCACCAATACCAAACAGTCCCACAACACGGGCGTTACAGATTAAATCAACTGCAACATCGAAATCAGCGGGATCAAGCATCTCGACCGTTGAAGCGAGTGCGTTGTCAGCCCCACTGAAAACTTTACGTACAATATCATTAGTACTGTCATTTTCTTCAATTTCACCAAAGAAAGCGTCATCGTTTTCGCTAGCAGCAAGGGCGACACTGAAATCACGATACGATTCCCAACCGATGTGTTTTACAAAACGGGAAACGGAAGCGCTCGAAACGCCAGATGCCACGGCAAGTTCTTGGATGGTGTAGTCATGAGCAACTGATGGGTTGGCCAAAATGGTATCCGCAATGCGTTGCTCAGTGTTATTTAATTGTTGATAGTTAGCTTTAATTGAGCTAATTGCAGTTTGCGCCATGTTGGCTTACCTCGTCTAAAAAAGATTTTCATTTATATTCATTATACGTGAAAATAATTTTCACGCAATTTTTTTGTTAGTTACTGAAAATAACTGGCGTAATGTACAAATTTTTAGTTGCTAAGAATAGGCGTATCCCAGTGGTTACAAGCATAGTGGCGAAGACTAAGTGACGAGAGCACTCGTTAATTGTTAAAATGCTAAGCTTACCAATCATCGCTAATTCGGGCAAGTTAATAAATTTGTGAAAGAAATTTACAAATTTATGCTTGCAATGTGAAAACTTTTTTCATACAATAAGAGAGTAATAAAAATTAAATTTTTTAAAGAGGTATTTCATAATGAAATTCGCGATGATCGGTTTAGGTAAAATGGGCCTTAACCTTGTTAAAAACGCTGCAGACAACAAGCACGAAGTTGTTGCTTTTGATTTAAATGCAGACTTTGTAAAGGCAGCTACGGATTACTCAGATTTAGTAACTCCAGCTACTGATATTGATGATATGCTTGCTAAGTTGCCATCACCTAAAGTTGTTTGGGTAATGGTTCCAGCCGGTGTACCAACCAACTCAACAATCGATACTTTGATTGAAAAGATGGACAAGGGCGACATCATCATTGATGGTGGTAACTCTAACTACAAGGATAACCTTGAACAAAACCTCCGTACTACTGCTGCTGGTATCAAGTTCTTTGATGCTGGTACTTCAGGCGGTATGGAAGGTGCCCGTTCACACGGTAACTTCATGATTGGTGGGGATGACGCCCAAGCATGGAAGACTATCGAACCATTATTTGCTTCAATTTCTGAAGAAGACGGTTACCTTTACACTGGTAAGCTTGGTTCAGGTCACTACCTTAAGATGGTGCACAACGGTATCGAATACGGCCAAATGCAAGCAATTGCTGAAGGTTTTGAAGTTCTTGAAGCTTCACAATTCGACTACGACTACGAAGCAGTTGCTAAGCTTTGGAACCACGGATCAGTTATCCGTGGCTGGTTGATGGAATTGATGGAAGACGCCTTCTCAAAGGATCCACACTTGGATAACTTGGCTGGTCGTATGCACGCTTCTGGTGAAGGTCAATGGACTATTGAAGAAGGTCTTGACTTACAAGTACCTACTCCAGTCATTGCCCTTTCATTGATGATGCGTTACCGTTCAATGCAAGATGACACCTTTACTGGTAAAGTCGTTGCTGCTTTGCGTAACGAATTCGGTGGTCACGCCGTTGACAAGAACTAAGAACTAACACTTTGTAAATAATTAGCCGATAGGTCAACCTACCGGCTAATTTTTTTATGTGAGTAGTGGTTTAAAACGGATGCATACGCTGGTTCGTATGATAATACTTGGCTTTAAAACTCTAGAGGAATACGCTGATATGGTATTTCTGTTAGAGACAAAAATAGAATACGCTGTGACTTTAAGTTAAGTACGGCTAAAAGGGAGATTTGTAGGATGCAGTTTGTGATGCTAGCAATTTCAATTCTGATTTTGCTTCTATTGATTGTGAAATTTAAGGTGAACACATTCGTTGCCTTGATTATCACCGCATTTATTTTAGCGCTATTATTAGGTATGTCACCAATGGATATCCCCAATGCGGTCTTAGGTGACCAAGGTGTTGGTAATATCTTAGGTTCAAACTCAGTTATCTTCATCTTTGGTGGAATGATTGGGCGTTTGGTTGCCGATGCGGGTGGTTCATACCGAATCGCCAAAACGTTGATCAACTGGTTTGGTCTTAAGCGTTTGCAATGGGCTGTCTTGATTGCTTCATTTATCATCGGGATTTCAATGATCTTCGGTGTTGGGATGGTACTCTTGATTCCTATCGTGTTCGCCGTTGCCATTGAAGCCGGTGTGCCATTGCTATACCTTGGTATTTCAATGACTGCCGCGCTTTCATCAGCACAAGGCTTCTTGCCTCCACAACCAGCTCCAACAGCTGTTGCCTCAGCTTTGGGTGCTAACATTGGGATGATGTTGATCTTTGGTTTGGTAGTTTCAATTATCACTGCTGTTGTGGCAGGTCCTGCTTTCACTAAGTTGGCACAAAAGTACGCTCCTGATGCCTTCCAAATGAAAACAGAAATTAAGGCCGTTGGTGAAATTAAAGAATACGACTTAGACAAGACACCAAGTTTTGGTTTGTCAGTATTAACTTCAGTTTTCCCATTGGTCTTCATGATTATCGCAACTGTTTATAAGATGATCTACACGGGTGGTGTGACACCAAAGAACCCAACCATGTTTGATCAAGTTATCGAATTCATGGCAAACCCTGCCGTGGCAATGACGATTGCATTGATCTTTGCCATCTTCTCAATGGGTGTGTGGCAAAAGCGCACAATGGCACAAGTTAATGAATCAATGACGCAAGCCATCAATGCCGTTGCTGGTATCTTGTTGATTGTTGGTGGTGGTGGTGCCCTTCGTGGGGTCTTAGTTACTGGTGGTGTTTCTGACCAAGTTGCGAAGATCTTCACTGCAAGTGGTAGCATGAGCGCAATTACGATTATCATCTTCGCTTGGGCCGTAGCCGCAATCTTGCGTGTTGCCGTTGGTTCTGCAACCGTTGCTGGTATGACTGCTGCTGGTATCGTTACTGGTATCTTGGCTGCTAACCCTGGTAACTCAATGTTGCCAGTCTTTGTTGCTTTGGCAATTGGTTCAGGTTCATTGATTGCTTCACACGTTAATGATGCTGGTTTCTGGATCTTTAAGGAATTCTTCGATTTAACAGTTACACAAACTTTCCAAATTTGGACAGTGCTTGAAACAATTATCTCAACGGTTGGTTTGGCAGTAATCTTGCTGTTAGCTTCAATCTTTGCATAATTAAATAAATTAAAAGACCGGCCGGTGAACATAATGTTTACCGGCCGGTCTTTGCTTGTACAGCGATTATAATTGATAGTAATACAAATCATCGAATTAGTGGTTAAAAACACGCTAAGGACGTTGTGTGGCTAATTTTGACTGTTCGAGAGTGCACGTTCAGGTTCATCTGTAATTATCGACTTAGGCACATCCGTCAATGAATTTTTCGTTAGTTGCTCGAGCATATCCAACCCATGAAATTTTGGGTACAAAAAAACCACCGCGCAAGAGGGGGGAGCGACGGTGGTGGCACTAGTATAAATACTAGCGTGTCGGGCTATTATAATTGGGGGGAATAGCCCGACAATTCATTACTTTGGGGGAGTTAATGAACTGTTCGACGTATCGAACTTTGCTTATATTAAGCTTGAAATGTGAAGAAAGTATGAAGAAAGTGTGAATTTTTTATGAATTGTTTATTCGGAAAACTAACCAAATGCCCAAAACAGCAAATTTAAAACATGTAATAACGTTATTTTGGCTATTTATTAACGAGATAATGTATAAATAACAAAAAGATATCTATTACAACATTTTAGCATTTATCGCCGGTTTTGGGACTTGAATTGCTTAAGTTGGTAAGTGAAAATTCAAAAAAGTGGCAGTGAATTAGATAAATGGTTTGCGCGAATAGTATCCGAGTTCGCCTGTCCCAATCGGATGCTTTTTGTTGCACATTAAAACAAGCCCGATTTCTACCCCAGTACTACAAGGAGAAATCAGGCTTGTTTGTCGGGTTGGACGAGTTACGTCCCCCACAATATTCACTTAAGCGTATTATTCGGTTTTTGCATCATCGGTTTTACCGGAAGTATTTATTGTTACTTCAAAATAGTTGATGAAAGCATCGGCATAGTCGAGAACTTTAAAATCAAAGTTTTGAACGGAGATAACTTCACCGACTTTAATGTTTTGGTGTTCGTCAATCATGTACCCTGAGATGGTCACCATTTCAGACTTCTTAAATTCCGGAATGCTGACTTGGAAATAACGTTCAAAGTCATACATGGTCATTTTACCCGGAATTTTAAACGTGTTAGCGTTAATTTTTTCAACGAGATCTTCAGCGACATCATCGATTTCATCACGGACAGTTCCGAAGAGTTCTTCATAAATATCCTTATCGGTAATGATACCGGATGTACCACCATATTCGTCAGCGACAACGACAATTGGGGTACGTTTTTCAATCATTTTCTTTAAGACATCTTGAATTGGCATGTTTTCGTTAACAGCGACCATGTTCCGTAAGACTTTGGAAACCATGATTGAATCATCAATTTGGCTTTGACGAACAAGATCATAGGAGAAAACGTAACCTAAAATTTTATCTTTGTCATTGTTGGCAACTACAGGGAAACGTGAGTATTGGTCACGAATATAGGTCTGCAGGGCTTCCTTAACTGTTGTTGTAATATCGAGGACTTCAAGTTGTGTCCGGTCAATCATGATGTCGGCCGCAACTTTATCATTCATATCAAAAGCGCGTTGCATGAACAAATAATCTTCTTCGTCTAGCTCACCCCCAGAAACCGCATTCCGCGATAATGTGAGAATTTCAGCTTGAGAGAATGTTTCGTCACCTTCACTGGCAGGCTTCATTCCAAACAACTTGACGGCGTGGTTGGCAGATACATTCAAGAACCACACGAATGGGTAGAAAAGCACGTGGAAGAAGTGCAAGGGACCAGTGACAAACAGTAAAACTTTCACTGGAATATCGATGGCGATGTTCTTAGGTACCAATTCAGTAAAGACAACTTCAATATAAGTCAAGAGTGCCATTGCGAGTACGGAAGCGACGGCTTGGGCACTGCCGTTGGTTGGTAAGTGAACAATTAGCCCAGCTTCAAGGAGCAAATGTGAGACTGTTTCTTCACCAATCCAACCAAGGACTAAGCCGGCAACGGTAATCCCAACTTGTGTTGTAGATAGATATTCGTTTAAATTTTCAGTCATGTGCAAGGCACGCGCAATCTTCTTAGAAGGTTTGTCACGCTTTGCCTGTTCTTCTTTTAGTGCACTGGGGCGCACCTTAACTAATGCAAATTCGCTGGCAACAAAGAGCGTTGCAAATAATAGGATGATGATAATAATTACTAAATTAAGTGCTATTTGACCGCTAGTCAATTTTTATTCCTCATTTCTACTGCTTATATTTGGTTTAAGAAGTATTATACATTGAATAAAAATTAAACGCCACGAATCTAGCAAGAATCGTGGCGTTTTTTAAATATGAATTTGCTAGGGGTGAAGGCGCATAATTGGGGCTAAAATATAACTTGACTGGCCCGGAAAAAGTTTGGTCATCTATGGATTGGTCAATTAGTGTTTATGAGCCTTTAGCGCCTTTTCACGTTGTTTAGCAATGAGCTTAGCGAGCTGAGCAAGTTGCCAAGCACGTTCTTGCATGACTTTGGCGGGATCAGCTAAACCGATTGCCTTGGCGGCGTAGTCAGCTGCCGTGAGGGCATTTTCGTGGCTGTCAGCAGGGTTAAGCGCAAAGCCCGTTGCTTGGGCAACTGCTTGAGCAGCCGGCTTATCTTCAAGTGACCGCGCGATGGCCAAAGCAGCAACACTTGCATCTGCGCTTTTTGGTTGAGCCAGCAAGTCAGTCAACCGGGTATCACCTGGGATTTCACGTGTGTAAACCGAATTAACGTGATCAACAAGGCGCAATGACCATTGGTGCACGATTTTGTGGTTAACTTTCTTTAGTTGTTCAGCCAAGACGGCCCGGATTTCAAAATTATCTTGCACAGTTCCCATTAGCATTCTCTCTTCTATTTAGTAAGTAAGAACTATTGTCGCTGATTTAGCTAGAAAAAGCAATTGCAAGCTGGGTTAAATGATTAAGTTTGTATTGCATTGGTAGCACATGATAAATTTTTTGGTATACTCTTCAAGTAGCGTATTTGGAATTATAAAGGAGCGAAAATAGCAATGTTAGAAATTATCAAAGCCGCCATTATTGGGGTAGTTGAAGGGTTAACTGAATTTTTACCAGTTTCATCAACTGGACACATCATTTTAGCTGATCAGTTTGTGCAAATGAAACAATCAAAATCATTCATGAACATGTTTGATTATGTGATTCAATTAGGTGCGATTATGGCCGTGGTTGTCTTGTATTTTCACAAATTAAATCCTTTTTCACCAAAGAAGGATCAACTTGAAAAGAAGCAAACATGGACACTCTGGTTCAAGGTTATTGTTGCCGTATTACCTTCAGTAATTGTCGGCTTCCCATTGAATGACTGGATGGATGCCCACTTGCAAACATGGCCAGTTGTGGCTGCAATGTTGATTTTCTATGGTGTTTTGTTCATTATCATCGAAAATCACAACAAAAAGTTAACACCAAAATTTACTGACTTGTACACGTTACCTTGGAAAATGGCCATCTTTATTGGGTTATTCCAAGTATTGAGTATTATTCCTGGGACATCACGTTCTGGCGCAACCATTTTAGGTGGTGTTTTATTAGGAGCTTCACGCTTTGTCGCTTCTGAATTTTCATTCTTCTTGGCAATTCCAACCATGGTTGGGGTGTCGATTTTGAAGTTAGGCAGTTACTTCCATGATGGTAACTCGTTCACTGGTTCAGAAACAGCGGTGCTGTTAACCGGTGTGATTGTTTCATTCGTCGTTGCGATTATTGCCATTAAGTTTATGTTGAACTATATCAAAAACAATGATTTCAAGGCCTTTGGCTGGTACCGGATTGCCGTCGGGATTATCTTTATCATCTTGGGCGCAATGGGAATTGTTCATATGTAATTGAAAAGACCCCATAGCATTACGTTTGTGAAAACGTGTTGCTATGGGGGCTTTTGTGCGTGGTGTTATTATGCTTGAGTATCGTCGTTTGCTTGGCGTGAAACATCTAACAGCTTTTGTTTCATTTGTTCTTCCATACCTTGCATTTCAATTTCGGCAGCTTTACGTTTTTCACGGCCTTCTTTTTGAATTTGTAAGGTTTCTTCGATGGTTTCAATCAAGTTTTGTTGCGTTGTTTGTAAAGTTTCAATATCAACAATCCCACGTTCGTTTTCATGGGCAGTTTCAATTGTTGATTGTTTCAACATTTCTGAATTCTTAGTTAGCAAATCATTCGTCGTTTCAGCTACTTGACGTTGCGTGATAGCAGCGTCTTGTTGACGTAAGACTGTCAAGGCAATGACCACTTGGTTCTTCCATAAAGGCAAAGTGGTATTAACGGAGGTTTGCAATTTTTCAGCTAATTGTTGGTTTGAGTTTTGAATCATCCGAATTTGGGGTGCTTGTTGGATTGAAATTTGGCGTGACAATTGTAAGTCATACGCCCGCTTTTCCAAACGTTCGAGGAATTGTTGACGGTCGCTAACAGTTTGGAAATCCATTTGGTCACCACTTGCCTCAGCTTTAGCTTGAGCGGCAGGAATGATGTTTTGTTGTAAGTCTTGAATCTTGAGTTCAGCTGCAGCAATGTAGATGTTCAAGTTATGGAAGTAGTCCATGTTTTCCTTGAATAAGCCTTCTAAAGTTTGGTTATCTTTAATTAACCAAGCTTTGTCTTTATTCAGCTTTACCGCTACTTGATCAACTTGAGCACCAATTTTTTGGTATTTGGCAGTTGTTTCAAAAATAGATTTTTTAACTTTACCGAAAATTTTGGCGAAAAATGATGGCTTACCACCACTCAGTTCACTAGGATCTGCTGCCTTCAACTGGTAAAGCAAGTCAGTCAAGGTGTCACCCATCGGAGCATCATTACTGTTAACTTTGGCTAAGACTGATGCTGAAAAGTTGGCAATCTTAGTTTGGGCATCAGCACCATAAGTGATGGTTGATTGGTTGTCATCAACGTTAATTTTGCCAGCTAATTCGTGGGCCTTTTTTTGTTCGTCAGGGCTGAGCTTATCAATTAAGTTTTGACTTACTGGTTCATCGGGTTTAGCGACGACCTCTTTCATTTCTGGGACAACATCTAATTCAAGTTCATTAGTATTAGGTTCATTGGTCATTGGCACGCTTCTCCTTAATGTAGTTAGTAAATTCAATATTTTGCTGAGCAATTGACATTTGTAGGTCGATATCGTCTAAATCATCGGCGACAAATTTGGTGTAATCATCAGCGATTTGCATTGATACGGCCTCAATGGTTGTGGCCGCAGCTTTAATCGAATCGTAGACTGCCTCGTTCTTAATCGTGTGATTGCTAATTTCAACGAAGGAACCACTTAGATCAACGACGTTTGGCAGGTGTGTGTATAAGAATTGATCAGCATAGGCCAGTTTACGCGGTTCTTTTTGCAATTCATTATAAAGACCGGTAGCAGCTTTGAAGCCTTGGGTCTTGGTGTCAATTGCTAAGAGCCGGTTATTTGCGTGAATACTATCTTCCCAAGCGTGTAGTTGCGTTTCGGCCGTACGCATTGTTTTGTTGAAAAAGGCGATGTCTTGGCGACTGAAACCAGTTAAATTCTTATTCTTAGTTAACTTCATCCGCGGAGATGCTTGGAAAGTTTGTTGCCAAACTTTGCGGATTTTCTTACGGTTGTTCAGGACAACGACGTAATACAAGATGAAGACAATAAAGCCTACACCCGCAGTCAAAGTGGACAGGCCAGCAAAAGTACCATAGATGAAGAATGGTAATACATAAATAAAGAAAAAACGGGGCTTAAAAAAGATCCACAAAATTGTCGCACTTGTGATACCACCTGCAATTGAGTTTGCAGGGAAGATGGCATTGATGATGGTAACAATGATAACGGCAGCGATGGCTTTTATAAGTAATTGAACGCTACGTTTTTGACTCTGATATGAGTTTAATATGATTGGAATCCTCGTTTCTTAGAATAGTATAAGTAGACTAGCTACAAATACAATTATATCATGTGACAGCACGACTACATAAAAAAATGTAACTTAATTGTAAAGAAGAAGTTATTCCCCACCCTGTGCACAGAACTAAATCTATGCAAAATACGGATTCTATTTAGTCTAACGTGGGATTGAATAAAATTGGCCACTCCGTGCCAGCAAATTACTTGGCGCACCACGCTGGAAGCAGCCTCCCAAGCCAAGGTGCGGTCTTGGTCGGTTCAGATAAGCTGGGAGTCTAGGGTATAAATCCCCAAGGCTCCTCATCTTATCTTCAGCGGAAATATGTGCTTCACACATATTCCCCCAGTCGCGGTGTAAAGGCTGCGCCCGCCAAGCAATTTGCCGTCACTCCGTTAGTTAGTAATAATTCTCCAACTAACAAAAAAGTCGTTATTGGTCGAAAATCATTGAAAACCAAATGAGCCGCTGAAATAATGCGTAAGCTTAATCAATCAAACTTGGTTCGTGAAATCGATATGTTATTGATATAGCATGTCGATTTTTGGGACTAAGGTATATTCCGTGATACGTGAGTACGCTTAAATAAAAGTACAAAAATGAGAATTCCACGCTAGAAGGAATGGCGCCAAAATAAGCTTGGATTCACCTTGTAAGATGAATCCAAGCTTATGACGGTTACTGTATGGGAATTAGTTAAATTGCGCCCACAATTTGACGAGCGCTTGGGTACCTTCATTGCCGAGTTGCTTTTCTTCGGCGAGTTCTTGATAGAGCTTTTCAGCTAATTTTGTGCCAGGTAAATCTAAATCCATTTTGGCTGCTTCATCCAAGGCAATTCGCAGGTCTTTCAAGAGGTGCTTGGCGTAGAAACCAGGTTGGAAGTCGCCTTTAAAGATACGAGGGGCGTAATTATCCATGCTCCAGTTATCGGCACCACCAGAGCTCAACGTTTCGAGCACTTTTTGTAAATCGAGGTTGGCTGCTTTTGCATAGACGAGCATTTCACTCATCCCAACCATAGTTGCGGCAATCATAATTTGGTTGGCCATTTTTGTATGCTGCCCGGCACCAGCCGCCCCAAATAAGTTGACTTGCTTAGATATCGCTGACAAAACTGGTAAGACAAGCGCATAGGTCGCTTGATCGCCACCAACCATGGTTGTTAAGGTACCGTTTTTAGCACCAATATCACCGCCGGAAACGGGGGCATCTAAGGCACCGATGCCGTGTTCAGTTGCATAGGCGGCAATTTTAGCGGCTAAAGTTGGTGTCGAAGTCGTCATGTCGACCACAATTTGACCGGCTGTGGCAGTTGAAAAGATACCATTTTCACCAAAGTATACGTTTTCAACATCGGTTGGGTAGCCGACCATCGTAAAAATGATGTCACTTTGTTGCGTTAATGCAGCAGGAGTATCGGCCCACGTTGCGCCGGCATCAAGCACGCGTTGTGCATGAGCCTTTGTTCGATTGTAGACTGTGACAGAATAATTTGCTTTTAGAAGATTGGTAACAATTCCAGTCCCCATGACACCAGTTCCGATAAAACCAATTTTTTGCATGTGTTAACCTACTTTCGTTGTTAATGTATCGAGTTTTGTTTGATCAATGCGCAGTGGAATATCGGGAAATTCACAGTCCCCAATAATGACTGCTTCCGTGCCGTATTTAACGGCTGTTTCATAATATTTTTGTTTGTATTCTAACTTACGTAAATTTGCTTGTAAGTCAGCAATTTGTGCTTCAACGGCCTGCACTTGGCTAGTAAACATTTGGCGTCGTTCATTCAAGGTTGTATCACCAGCCATGCACCAATCAATAAATTGACCGATTTCGGCTAGGGGCATCCCGGTTTCTTTTAAACACGTAATCATGTTTAAATATTTGAAATCAGCATCCTTAAAACAGCGATTACCAGTATTCGTGCGATCGACGAAGGGTAATAGGCCTAATTTATCGTAATAGCGCAAAGTGTAGGCGGAAATACCAGTTAGTTCTTCGACTTGGCTAATTGTATATGACATGCCGTCCTCCTAAAAAATCAGCAAATTCAGTATTGTAACTGTCTTTAAGTATAGACCTTCGAGTGAGCTCTAAGTCAACTTTCCAAAAATTCTTCACACATTTTTTAATGGAATAAGTTTATAATACAGTGTAAACGGTTACAAAGGGCGACTTCTTGAGCGCTAAATCCTTTGCACCCGGATTTTTTATCAGCGCTAATTAAAGTTCCTGTAGTGCAATAAGTATTGATGATTAGCGTGTTTCGAGGTTTAAAAATAATTAGATAAGCAAATTTGAGCAATAAAGGAGACAAAAAATGACTTTAACAGATACGTATACATTAGCAAACGGTATCGAAATTCCCGTAATTGGGTTTGGTACGTGGCAAAGTGCCGAGGGTGACGAAGCCTATCACGCAGTCACTGCAGCACTGAAGGCGGGCTACCGTCATATTGATACAGCTGCCGGTTACGGTAATGAAGAATCAGTGGGCCGGGCAATCAAGGATTCAGGCATTCCACGCGCAGAAATTTTTGTTACGACTAAACTAGGTTCTAAGGCGCATGGCTACCAAGCGGCTAAGGATGCACTAAACGAATCATTAACTAAACTGGGTTTGGATTATGTTGACTTGTACTTGGTACACTGGCCAGAACCATTAGCAATTCGCGATCATTGGGAACAAGCCAACGCTGATATGTGGCGTTCACTTGAAGAAGAGTATCACGCGGGCAAAATTAAGGCGTTGGGCGTGTCTAACTTCATGCCACACCACTTGGATGTATTGTTGCAAACGGCTGAAATCAAGCCAGTGGTTAACCAAAATTTCTTGAACCCTTCTGATCGTCAAGGTGAGTTAGTTGAATATAATAACGCCCACAAAATTCTGAATGAAGCATACTCACCACTTGTAACAGGGGCATTGCTTGAAGAAGTTGCGGTGAAAGAAGTTGCGGAAAAATATAACAAAAACATTGCGCAAGTTTTGATCCGGTGGAGCTTGCAACACAAGTTCTTACCACTGCCTAAGTCAACGCACGAAGAACGCATCATTCAAAATGGTGATGTTTTTGATTTTGAATTAACCTCGGCAGATATGGAAATTCTTGATGGAATGACCGGAATTGCAGGCTACCACAAAGACCCATCAGCGACACCTTGGTAAAAAATGTGGAGTTTTCGTGAAGATTCTGTGAGCATGATAGCGTTTACACGTAAAGTTTGCTATGCTTTTAATAATAATAATTTTAGAAATTGGAGAACATAATCGAATATGGCAAAGATTAAACTTGGTACAAGTGATTTATTAGTTTCAGACGTAGCTTTGGGCGTAATGCGCATTGATAGCAAGACACCTGCTGAGGCACAAGCAATCGTTGAAAAGTCAATTGAAAAGGGCATCAACTTCTTTGATACAGCAGATATCTACGGTGCTGGTAAGTCTTCAGAAGTCTTCGGACAAGCATTGAAGGATGCCAAAATCAACCGCGAAGATATCTTCGTGCAATCAAAGGGTGGCATTGTTCCCGGTGAACGTTTTGATTTTTCAAAGCAACACATTCTCTCAGCCGTTGATGGTGAATTAAGCCGTTTAGGTGTAGATTACCTTGATGCTTTCTTACTTCACCGTCCAGATACATTGGTTGAACCAGAAGAAGTCGCTGAAGCTTTCAATGAATTAGAAGAATCAGGTAAGGTACGCCACTTTGGTGTTTCAAACCAAAACCCTAATCAAATTGAATTGTTGAAGACTGCGGTTAAACAACCCCTTGTTGCTAACCAATTACAATTCGGTGTAATGCACACTGGTATGATTGATGAAGGCATTCACGTTAACATGACGGATGCGGCATCAGTAATGCACGATGGTGGTATCTTGTCATACAGCCGTCTGCACAACATGACGATTCAAGCATGGTCACCATTCCAATACGGTTTCTTTGATGGTCCATTTGTTGATAACCCACAATTCCCAGAATTGAACAAGACGTTGCAAACATTGGCTGACAAGTATGGTGTTGCTAAGAATACCATTGCAACTGCATGGATTTTACGTCACCCAGCTAAGATGCAAGTTATCTTGGGCTCAATGACACCAAGCCGTCTTGACGAAATGACTGATACTGATAAGGTTTCATTGACACGTCAAGAATGGTACGATGTGTACCTTGCAGCCGGTAACATTCTTCCTTAATGGATTAACCCGGACTGCTTAAAAGTTCATATTTGCAAATACGAAAGGCTCTAAGAAAGTTAGCGAAAACTAACTGACTTGGAGTCTTTTTAGTGCTCAATTCCGTCTGACATGGAATTGAATAAAATTGGCCACTCCGTTGGTTAGCGATAATACTCAAACTAACGAAAAGCAGTTACCAACCATAGACCGCGGTAGCATGGAAAAACCAACACTGAGGATCAACAGAACCTCAGTAATTCGATGATTGAAATGTACAGAAACGACAATTCCACGCTAGAAAAAATATAACCATAAAAATGGGTAGGAAGCTGACTTACGGTAAGAATATTAGAAATGTACAATGAAACTTATCATTTATTTACATGATTATTAACGGAATTGTCTAGCGCGTCGATAAAAGTCAAAATCTGCCAATAGTATGTTCACGAATTAATCACATCTTAAAAGTATGATAGATAAAGATTAAAAAACAGAGGACAGTTATAATGACAAAAATGATGAATCGCACCATTATTTATCTTTTTGCGATAATGATTGGTTTAGTAATTTTACCGATACAAGTAGCCGCAAATAGTGTATCACAAGACAATGTTGAGACTATTGATAATCAGCAACGTAGTGATTTGAAAAATACATCAAACGTGATTGAAGGCTTTTTGCAAGACACGGAGATTGAATTACCCGGTAAGTTACCGGCTGAGGTGGATGATAATGAAACGACACCATTGCCACTACCAACCCCAGCACCAGATGTTACCCCAGATGTAACGCCAACACCATCACCAGACATCACGCCAGAAGTGAAGCCAACGCCAGTAGTACCAGATGTTACCCCGGAAGTAAAACCCCTACCAACACCGGTGACACCAGAGGTGAAACCCAAACCAGAAGTAAAGCCAAAGCCGTTGCCCGAAGAAAAACCCGCGGTAACACCAAATGAAAAACGACCGGTAACAAAACCTAGTACAGTGACACCAAGCGTGAAACAGCCGGTATTAACAGATAACATTAATACGATTAGTACTAATAAAGTATCGGTAACTACGGAAAAAGTAAAAACTAATGCTGAGCGTGCAGCTGAAGTTAAGCATGCCGCTTCAATCGCTGGGAATGCGCGGATGCAAATGCTCGATGATTCGCTTGCACACCCTGAGAGTTTACAAGCAGTTGAAATTGTTACTGATGAAGGTAACAATCCAAAAGTTATCCGTCGCGAAGCACAAGCAGCTGATGCGATTGGAATTGGTCGGCATTTCAAGACTTTTTCAGAAATGCACGTGGTTGATCGTTTATCCGTTTACGCCTTGGTAATTGCGCTGATTACACTAACAATTTTTACAGGTTACGTGTTGAAGAACAACGACAAAGATGTCTTTAATTTAGATGATTAATATAATAAAAAGACAGCCCACGAAAAGGCTGTCTTTTATTATATGGTTATATTTTTTGCGTGGAATTGCGTTATGCGTTAATATCAATGAAATCAAATTTATCATAATCGAAGAGACCTTGATCAGTTAATTTCAATGAAGGGATAACTGGTAACGCCAAGAATGACAAGGTTAAGAATGGGTCGTATTCAACTGCGCTGATGGTACGGAAGGCAGCCAAAACGTTGTTATATTGTTCAACAACTTGGTGGTAATCTTCGTTGGCCATTAAACCGGCAATTGGTAATGGTAATTCAGTTGCGTTACCAGCACCGTCAACGACGACTAAGCCCCCATTGGTAGCTGCGATTTTCTCGATAGCCTTGGTAATCAACTCATCAGACATTCCGGCGGCAATTAAGTTGTGGGAATCGTGACTGATACTAGTGGCAATAGCGCCTTCACGTAGGCCTAAACCTTGTAAAATACCGACACCGGTTGTTCCTAAGTTGTGGTGTCGTTCAACGACGACCATTTTAGCTAAGTCGGCGTTAGCGCTCGGAGCAAATTCACCATTGGTCATTGGAACGTCGATTTGTAAGTGTTCGGTATCAATATGACCAGGGCGAATACCGATAACGTGCGCTTTACCTGTTTTTAACGGCAAGTGGAGATCACCAATCGTATAGTTCATTGATTCGTAGTTCCAAGGTAAGGTTTGCGCGGTTGAAGGTTCTGCCCATTCGCCAGCCTTCATTACCTTGGTCACGTGGACGGCGTTTAGATCATCAACCAACAATAAGTCGGCGGTGTAGCCGGGCGTGATGGCACCAAGGTCATTGATGAAGTGTGATTGAGCGGCATTTAATGATGCCATCGTGTAAGCCATTGCTGGGTCAAGTCCCAAGCTGATGGCTTTTTTGACGTTGAAATCAACGCCACCTTCACGGATGACATCGTTGGCCGTTTTATCATCAGTAGCAAAGGCGAAGCGTGTGTAGTTATGGTCGTTAACCGCACCAAGAATGTTCGCTAAGTCACGTTCAACAGTTCCTTCACGTAAATAAACGAAGAAGCCGGCGTCAACACGGGCACGTGCTTCGGCGACGGTCGTTGATTCGTGATCAGTAGCGATGCCATATTGACGATATACATCTAAGTCAGCCGCTGAGAGCCCCGCCGTGTGACCATCAACTTGTTTACCAGCTGCGAGGGCATCACTGATTTTTTGTAGCATATCAGGGTCCGCGTTTTTCACCGCTGGGAAATCCATAACTTCGGCTAAACCACCGACACTAGGTTCAGCGTAGAACGGTTTTAAATCAGCAGCTTTCAAAGTTGCCCCAGAGTGTTCAAAACTGACCGCTGGAACTGAAGATGGTAGCATCCACTGGATTGTGATGGGGCTTTGGGCACCATCGGCCAGCATGTATTTCAAACCATCAGTTCCTTGAACGTTGGCAACTTCATGGGGATCGGCAAAAATGGTCGTAATGCCGCGACTTAAGGCTAACTTACCAAACTCTGTTGGACTTAGTAACGAGCTTTCAACGTGCATGTGCGCATCAATAATCCCAGGAACAAGATATTGACCATGCGCATCAGTGGTTGTGTTAGCGATTAGGCTAGGTTGTTCACCTAATGCGTAGACTTTGCCGGCATTGAGCCAGACAGTTGTGTGCGTAAATTCTAGATTGAAGACATCAAGTACGTTAGCGTTAATAATTTTTTGATCAACGTTTTTTTGATCGTTTTCCATGAAAACCTCCGGGTGAAATTTATTATTTAGGGTTTGTTAGTTTTTTTGGTGGTGCTAAAAATTGCGAACTAGCAGAGCGATTATTTAATAAACAATTATAGGTAGAAATGCATAGTAGTGCAATTAATTACTACCGGGTTAATTCTTTAACCATGCGAACGTGAGGAGCGCCAGCGTCAAGGAACTGTTCGCCAACAACTTGATAACCGAGGGCTTCATAAAAACCTTTAGCTTGAATTTGGGCACCAAGATCAAGTGTTTTGACATGTTTTTCACGGGCGTCTGCTTCAACTTGCTTTAATAAGGCGGTGCTATAACCTTTACCGCGCGCTGCTTTGGTAGTGGCGACTCGTTGAATGTGCCAATTACCTGGCTTGTCTTTTGAAATACGTGCAGTTGTGATAGGTTCATCGGGTGTTAGATAACCGACATAGTGCGTGGTAGTTTCATCTAGGCCATCAAGTTCATCAGAGATGGAAAAACCTTGTTCTTTATTAAAAACGGCGAGACGAATTTCTAGTGCGTCAGTAGCCACGTGGCCAAAGCCAAATTGTTTTTCGATTTGCATAATTAATTATTCCTTAATATTGATTTATTAAATATTGTACTCGTTTGGTGGTAGAATTGATAAGATATAACACAAAAATTGAGGATATTATTATAAAATGCGAAAACTATTTAACCATTTAAGCACGCGAAAAGGTTTCTTTTGGTTCTTAATCATCTTATTTTGGGCCAAAACACTCTTGGCATACTTTCTAGATTTTGGAGCGCTCGGAGTTCAAACCCCATTTCAGTTTCTAATTATGTTGATTAATCCGATTGCCACATCGATTATTCTGTTCGGGATAGCTTGGTTTTTCAAACGCGCCAAGTTTTTTTACCCAGTATTAGGAATTATGTATATTCTAAATACGGTACTTTTGTATTTAAATGTCATCTACTTCCGTGAGTTTACGGATTTCATGACGGTTAATACGATGCTTGGTTACGATAAAGTTAATCAAGGATTGAGTGGTGCCGGTTATGAATTAATGGACTTTCACGATATTTTCTTTTGGGTTGATATCGTGATAATCATCGTCCTCCTATTAACCAAGGTAATTAAGTTCGATGTGAAAAAAGCCGCACGTTGGTCGGGTTTAGCAGCCTTGTCAGGTGGTATGTTACTTTTGATGGTGAATATTGCATTTGCTGACATGAGTCGCCCACAGCTATTGACGCGGCAGTTTGACCGGACTTACTTTGTTAAATATTTAGGGTTAGATGCTTTTACTACCTATGATGGTATTAATTCACATCAGACCGCTGAGTTACGAAAAAATGCGAAGAGCTCTGAAATTAACGGGATTTTGAAATACGTGCGCGCACATTACGCTCAGCCTAATCCAAAATATTATGGAGTTGCCAAAGGCCGCAACGTGATTGTTATTCACCTCGAAAGTTTCCAACAATTTAGTATTAATAAGAAAATTAATGGGCAAGAGGTCACGCCGTTCTTGAACTCGCTCTATAATTCCAAAGATAGCCTGTCCTTTGCCAACTTCTTTAACCAAGTTGGGCAGGGGAAAACTTCGGATGCCGAAAACATGCTTGAAACAGGAACTTTTGGTTTGCCACAAGGCTCGTTATTTGCCCAACTCGGGGATGACGAAACCTTCCAAGCAATGCCAGAAATTTTAAAACAACATGGTGATTACACGTCGGCTGTTTTCCACGGTAACAATGCGGCCTTTTGGAATCGGAATAACGTTTATAAAAACATGGGGTATGATTACTTCTACGATGCGAGTTACTTTGATACGACGGGAGACCGGGCAACTGGCTATGGTCTAAAGGATAAGTTGTTGTTCCATGACTCAATTCCGTATTTAGAACACTTACAACAACCGTTCTATACGAAGTACATTACTGTCACTAACCACTTCCCATATTCATTGGACAAGGAAGATCAAGATAAGGGCTTCAAAACTGTTAATACTGACTCAAAAATTATTAACAACTACTTTGTCACTAACCGATACTTGGATGATTCAATCAAGGAATTTTTCAGTTATTTGAAAAAATCTGGGCTATATAAAGATTCAGTAGTTCTCTTGTATGGGGATCACTATGGTATTTCTGACACTGAAAACCCAGGCTTAGCGCCGATAGTTGGTAAAAGTACCGATGACTGGAATGCTAATGATGATGCAGAAATGCAACGGGTGCCATTAATTATTCACGTGCCAGGGTTGAAGGATGGTGGCGTACAGAAACAATATGGTGGTGAAATTGACGTCGTTCCAACATTGGAACATCTGTTGGGAATTGATTCAAAAGAATATGTACAATTTGGTTCGGATTTGATGAGCAAACAACATAGTCAAGTTGTGGCGTTCCGGGATGGTGATTTTGTTTCACCAACCTATAATTACATTAATGGGACGGTTTATAAGACTAAAACGGGTGCGGAATTAGACGAAACCCCAGCTCTGATGAAGAAGATTGATAAAACCGCCACGGCAGTTAAAGAAAAACTGAGTATGTCGGATTCATTAAACCAAAAGAATTTATTGCGTTTCTATACACCGGACGGCTTTACCCCAGTTGATCCAAGTAAATACAATTACACGTATCCGAATGGGGTTAATTTTGCCAAGCAAGTTGAGGCAAAACTGCATTTGAAGTCCACTAGCATCTTTAGTCAAAATCAAGATAAATCGACCCAGAGTCTTTATCGAACTGACGCACCAGAAGTAAACCACAAGAACATGGATACTTCAAGAATTCAACAAACGCGCAAAACTGATACCGATGATGGTGAAAGTTCAAGCAGCAGTTCAAATTAGTTAATAATATCGAAGGTGGGACACGACTTGTCCAACCTACCCAATAAGCCTGATTTCTCCTTGTTCCAGTAAGGGAGGAATCAGGCTTATTAATGTACAACAAAAGGCCAGTTGGTTGATTTCTTATACTATCAAAACAAATACTGATGCATCAGCAATGAAAACGTTTACATGAAACACAAAAAATTCACAATTTATTTACAATTTCTTCGTCTGAAAGGGTTTACATTTTCACATTCGAGCTTTATAGTATAGATATTGAAAGCGATTACAGTGGTAGTTGCAAAAATACTAAATTAAATGGTTATAAAAACCGGAGGATATTAAGATTATGGCAGAAAAGACAGTTATGTTAGTGTGTGCAGCAGGTATGTCAACTTCATTGTTGGTGGCAGCAATGCAAAAGGCAGCAGTTGCAGCCGGTAAAGATTACGAAATCTTCGCAACTGCATCAGCAGACGCTGATAACAAAATTGCTGAAAAGCACCCAGACGTTCTTATGCTTGGACCTCAAATTCGCTACCTTGAAGGCGAAATGAAGAAGAAGGCAGAAGCAGCTGGTATTCCTATGGAAATCATCAACATGCAAGATTACGGCATGATGAAGGGTGATAACGTCCTTAAGGAAGCTGACCGTTTGATGGGTGTTTAATTCTTAATTAACACTTCTAAAAACCACGACCTTTAATCATTGTTGAGGCAAGCGTCGTGGTTTTTCTGGTTATGAAACCAAGATAATGGACAACATGACGATTTATCGTCAATTACTATCACTTTAAAAAATATAAAAAACGAGGATTTGAGATAATGGAAGAACAAAACTTAGAAGCAATCATGGGTTTAATTATGAATGGTGGTAACGCCAAGAGTTCAGCATTCGAAGCAATTCAAGCTGCCAAGACTGGCGACTTTGATGGTGCCGATGCGAAGTTGAAGGAATCAGATCAATTCTTGACTGAAGCTCACAACTCACAAACTTCAATGTTGACACAAGAAGCTCAAGGTAACCACATGACTGTTACTTTGTTGGCCGTTCACTCACAAGACCACATCATGAACGCAATCACTTTCCGGGACTTAGCTGGTGAAGTAGTTGATATTTACAAGAAGCTTGCTGCTGACGGTAAGTAATTCATGCAAGGGGACGCGGATACTATGTCCTGCGTCCCTTTTTTACAAACGAAATAAAAATAAATTAAAATTGGAGAAAATATAGATGACTAAACAAGGTTTGAAGATGCCAGATAACTTCCTTTGGGGCGGCGCCGTTGCTGCGCACCAGCTTGAAGGTGGCTGGCAAGAAGGTGGTAAAGGCGTATCAATTGCTGATGTAATGTTGGCAGGTAAGAACGGTGTTCCTCGGGTTGTAACTGATGGTGTCTTGCCAGATGGTAACTACCCTAACCACCGCGGAATTGATTTCTACCACACATATGCGGATGACTTTAAGTTGTTCAAGGAAATGGGTATGAAAGCATTCCGGACTTCAATCGCTTGGACACGTATTTTCCCAAATGGTGATGAAACTGAACCAAATGAAGAAGGCTTGCAATTCTACGATGACATGTTTGATGCATTGATTGAAAATGGCATCGAACCAGTAATTACACTTTCTCACTTTGAAATGCCTTACCACCTTGTGACTGAATACGGTGGCTGGCGTAACCGTAAGTTGATTGATTTCTTCGTGCGTTTTGCCGAAGTTGTCTTTGACCGTTACAAGAACAAAGTTAAGTACTGGATGACTTTCAACGAAATCAATAACCAAACTTCATGGAAAGATCCCCACCCAATGTTGCAAAACTCAGCATTGAAGGATTACTCAGAAGATGAAGCGCAAGAATTAATGTACTTGGCTTCACACCACGAAATGGTTGCTTCAGCACTTGCTACTAAGGTTGCTCACGAAATCAACCCTGAAATGCAAGTTGGTTGTATGATTGCAATGAACCCAGTTTACCCAGCATCATCAAACCCTAAAGATATTTTGTTTGCAGAACGTGCGATGCAAACACGTTACTACTGGGGTGATGTTCAAGCCAATGGTAAGTATCCTAACTGGTTACTTAAGATGTGGGAACACAAGGGCTTCAACATTGGTGTGACTGAAGAAGATAAAGAAATTCTCGCTAAGTACACTTGTGACTACATTGGTTTCTCATACTATATGTCATGGACTGTGTCTGATACTGGTGACGAATGGTTAGAATACGACGAAACAACTAACCACGGCGATAACCCATTCTTGAAACAATCAGACTGGGGTTGGCAAATTGATCCAGTTGGTTTGCGTTACGCTATGAACTGGATGTGGGATCGTTGGCAAAAGCCACAATTCATTGTTGAAAATGGATTTGGTGCCTATGATAAGAAGGATGAAAACGGCGAAGTTCACGATGATTACCGGATTAGCTACTTCCAAAACCACATTTCTGAAATGGAAAAAGCAGTTGTGCTTGATGGTGTTGAATTATACGGTTACTGCCCATGGGGTGTGATTGACCTGGTTTCAGCATCAACTGGTGAAATGGCTAAACGTTACGGCTTTATCTATGTTGATCTTGATGACATGGGTGAAGGTTCAGGTGAACGTTCTAAGAAGGATTCATTCAACTGGTATCAAAAATTGGTTAAATCTGATGGTGTAGATCTCTACAACAACGAAGACTAATAGTTGTATAGCGGGCCAAGGACAACTTGTCCTTGGCCCGTTTTGTGTTTATACACAAGTAACAACGATGAAAATTTAAATTTTGAAGGAGAATTGATGAATGCGATATGGTGCAATTGAGGCTGGGGGCACAAAGTTTGTCCTTGCTGTTATTGATGAAGATATGCAAATTGTTGCCCGTGAACGAATTGATACGCGGTTGCCAGCAGAAACGTTAGCCGATGTTTTTACTTTTTTTGATGCGAATCAGGTTGATGCGATTGGTATTGGTGCATTTGGCCCGATTGATATTAATAAAAAGTCAGCGACGTATGGTTTTGTGAAAGCCACCCCTAAACCCGGTTGGCGTGACTTTGATTTCTTAGGTGCAATGAAAGCTTGGCGTGATATTCCATATTTTTGGACGACTGATGTGAACGTGGCGGCAGTCGGTGAGCAACAGCTCGGGGCAGCTAAAGGAATTAATAACTTAGTTTACTTGACCATCGGAACGGGCATTGGCGCTGGAATTATCCAAAACGGCCAGTTACTTAGCGGTTTTGGTCATCCAGAGGCAGGCCATATTAGTTTACATCAACATCCTGATGATACTGAATTCAAGGGTGTGTGCCCATATCATGGCACTTGTTTTGAAGGGTTAGCAGCTGGACCATCATTGCAAGCACGTTACGGCGTGCCCGCAGTTGAGTTGGGTCAAGAGCATGCAGCGTGGCAAGTTGAAGCGTATTACATTGCGCAAGCATTAGTGAACTACTCACTAATCTTGTCGCCTGAACGCATCGTGCTTGGTGGCGGTGTCATGCACCAGCAAATGTTGTTCCCCATGATTCGGGAATCATTTGTTGCGCAAATGGCCGATTATGCCCAAGTACCAAATTTAGATGAATATATTCAACCAATCGCCTTGGCAGATGATGCGGGCGTCTTGGGCTGTGCGTTGTTAGCAAAATACGCCCTTGAACAACAATAAAACTACGATAAAGAGGATAAAAAACTATGGAACACAAGATGCCAAAAGATTTTTTCTGGGGTAACTCAGTATCAAGTATGCAAACTGAAGGTGCCTGGAATGAAGGCGGTAAGAGTAAGTCAGTTTACGATGTGCGCCCAGCGACTGAAAATTCAATGGACTGGAATATCACGATTGATGAATACCACCGTTACGAAGAAGACTTTGATTTGATGAAGGAAATGAACATGAACATGTACCGTTTCCAAATCTCATGGTCACGGGTGGTAGTTGATGGTGATGGCGAATTCAACGAAGAAGGAATTGAATTCTACAGCAAACAAATTGATGCGTTGCTCGCGCGCGGGATTGAACCAATGATTTGTCTGTACCACTTTGATATGCCTCTTGCTTTGGCTGAAAAGTACAATGGTTTCTTGGATCGACATGTTGTGGATGCTTTTGTACGCTACTCAAATGAAATGGTTAAACGTTTTGGCGATCGCGTTAAGTACTGGATTACTTTTAATGAACATAACTTGTATTTCATGGATTTGGCATATAACATTGCTGGTGCTGAAAAGGCCGAAAAATCCCTTGATAACTTGTACCAAATTTTCCACCACACAATGTTAGCACACGCGCATGTGGCTAATAACATTCATGAAAATTACCCAGACTTACAAATTGGGGGGATGCTTGCGTATGCTGAAACATACCCAGCAACTTCAAAGCCAGTTGATATTTTAGCGGCCCGTAAGGTTGATGAATTTTTGAATTATAACTTGTTAGATGCGTTTGTACATGGCCGTTATTCACACGAAGTACTGACGTTTGTAAAAAACGAAGGCATCAATATGGATTATTTACCTGAAGATGACGAAGTACTAGGTAAGATGACTAGTGACTGGTTGTCATTCTCATACTACCGGACGGATACTGTTAATGCGGACTTGATTCCAGCGGGCACTGCGCCTAACCATTACTTAGACTTCGCCAATGAACATAACCGTTTCTTGGAATCTAATGAATGGAATTGGACGATTGATCCTCTTGGTCTGCGTGACATCATTTCTAAGATGTACAGTCGTTACGGCGTTCCTGTGTTCCCAATTGAAAACGGAATTGGCTGGCGTGAAGAATGGGATGGTAAGAACGAAATTCAAGACGACATTCGAATTAAATACCACCGTGATCACATCCAAGCCATGAAGGATGCAATGTTTATTGATGGTGCGCAAGTCATTGGTTACCTTGGCTGGGGTTTAATTGATATTCCAAGTTCTTCTGGTAACATGGACAAACGTTACGGTATGGTTTACGTGAACCGGACCAACGCTGATGTGATGGACCTTAAGCGCGTGCCAAAGAAGTCATTCCACTGGTTCAAGGAAGTTCTTGCTGACAATGGTGATGATTTACACTGAGGAACAATGGAACCTTAGTAATTCAATGATTAAAAAGTACAAAATTGATAATCCCGCACTAGAATAAATAATAAAAAAGCTCACAAGCTACCCCGAAAAGGTAGATTGTGAGCTTTTTAGCGTTTCAGGAATAGTTGTGACAAGACCACCACAACGGCAACAAAGCAAAAGCCCCATAAAGCGCTGGTGATTAAATTTTGCGAATTGATGTAGTTACCCAAAGTAACCACGGCACCAATAATAATGAAACGGCTGATTGCATTCATTTTCATCAGAATTACCCGACAATACTAAGGACAATTAAGCCAAGCAAAATTACGGCAATCATGACATACATCGCAAGTTCAACCAAGCGACTACCGCGATCTTGGAGCTTTTGAAGTGATTGTGGTAATTTGAGGTAGACAATTTGTTGCTTACGATCACGGGGCGCCTTCAATAGGTAATCTTCTAAGTTCGCTTGGAAAGCCTTAACTGACTTACTGTAACGGGCAACGAAGTAGAAGCTGATTACCAACATAACGATGGCGGCAGTTAAGTCAGATGCAAATTTTGCGTGGTGTAAGTGACCTAACGCTGTGTTACCCCAGTACATACCATAGGCAAAGGTAACGAAAATCAAAATCCCAAAAAGGCGTGGTTTACGTGACTGCGCCATCAAATCTTTGTTATCAATTAGGGCATTAACTTTAAATAACTTGATTCGTTTGGCGATGGTACTAGCACCACTAGCCGGATATCGACCTTGATAGAAAAATTGCCGTTTACGAGTAAAGCTGAAGAAATGGATCATCGCGACGATATAAATGATGACAAACAACGCGATGCCGACGTATAAGGGCCAAAAGCTTGAATTTAGTGACATAGGTATCTTCCTTAATATATTTGATTAGTTTAAGTTTAGCGGTTGTTAGCGAGCTGGTAAAGACTAAAAAAAGAGCCGAGACAATTTTGCCTCGGCCCCGCAGGTGATTATCTTACTTGAATGAAACCATGACACCTTGAGCAGCCTTCTTGAGGTATGCCTTGGCGATAACCTTTGGATCCTCGTCAGTTCCAGTAACGTCGAAGTGAATGTCCATACCGGCACTGTCAGTGTGCTTAAATGAAACACCATTTTCGTTGTAGCCTTCGAGGGCCTTGATGATTTGATCGTGGAAGAATGGAGCGGCTTGTACAGTTAACATAGATAATATCTCCTATTTACTAATTATAATTTATTAGACACTTAATGCTTAGGCAAATGCTAAGATTAGGCCTGCTTATGAAACTAATTATAGCTTTTTGTGTAATCGCTTTCAATAGCTTAAGGGCTTTGTTTGAAGAA
This sequence comes from Periweissella cryptocerci, assembly GCF_004358325.1. NCBI lineage: Bacteria > Bacillati > Bacillota > Bacilli > Lactobacillales > Lactobacillaceae > Periweissella > Periweissella cryptocerci. Next base: position 1,892,377 of record NZ_CP037940.1, read on the forward strand.
TGTTCACAATTGGTTGTAGTCTTCATGAAAACTTCATAATTTAATCGTAGTTTAGCTATTTACTTAATAGACAGATGTAGTATTATAAGAGTTATAGAAAGCGCTTACACGAAAGTTGAAGCTAACGACAAACTAATTTCAACTTTCGAACTTAGGACACGAATAAGTCACAAAATCTTCGTGCTTTAAGTGTTTACTTAATATACAGATAGCGTATTATAGTAAATATAGAAAGCGCTTTCATAAAAGCAATTTTTCTCATAATGGCGGTAACGTCACACAAAAATTTTATTTATACGAGGAGTGTATTATGTCTAATTGGATTAACACGAAGTTGTTGCCTCCAGTTCTTAAGTTCGTTAATACTAAAGCGATTAACGCCCTGAAGAATGGTATGGTTTACTCACTTCCATTCATCATTATCGGATCAATCTTCTTGATCCTTGCAAACTTCCCAGTCACTGCAATTTCAGACTTCTTCGCCAGCTCTGGCTTGACAGTCTACTTTAACCAAGCCTATGCTGCTTCATTTGGTATCATGGCGGTGTTCTCATCAATTGGGATTGCTTACGTTTACGTTCGTGACGAAGGACATGAAGCATTGCCTGCAGCATTGACTTCATTCGTTGCCTTCTTGATCGTGCAAAAGCTCCAAGTTGCTAACCCAGTTATCGCAGCTTCACAAGCTGACGGTGCTAAGCAACTTGCTTCAGCCCTTAAGGGTTCACCTCAAGTATTGCAAGATGCCATCAACGGCCCAGTTACTGGTGTAATTAACACCACTTGGCTTGGTGGACAAGGGATGATTGCAGCCTTGATCGTTGCCTTACTTGTTGGTTGGTCATACTCAGCAATGATTAATGCTGGTTGGAAGATTACGTTGCCAGAACAAGTTCCTGCTAACGTTGCTAACCAATTTACAGCAATGATTCCATCAGGTGTTATTATCTTTGTTGCAACTGTCATTTACGCCTTCTTTGATAAGGTACTCCACTCAAGCTTGCTCGAATGGATTTATGAAGTTGTGCAAACTCCAATCCAAGGTGTTACTGATACATTCGGTGGTGCTATCATCATCGCCTTCTTAGTACCATTCTTCTGGTTCTTCGGTGTTCACGGTGGTTTGATCATGGGTGGTATCACTGGTCCTATGTTGATTCCTAACTCATTTGCTAATGCTGAACTTTACAAGGCTGGTAAGTTGTCACTCGCAAACGGTGCTCACATCGTTACTAACGAATTCTACAACAACTTCATCAACTTGACTGGTTCAGGTATCACAATTGGTTTGTTGCTCTTCATGCTTATCGCAGCGAAGTCACAACAATTCAAGGCCCTTTCAAAGGTTGAAGCAGTTCCTACTATCTTCAATATTAACGAACCATTCTTGTTCGGTCTTCCAATTGTTATGAACCCATTCTTGGCACTTCCATTCTTCTTGACTCCAGTGGTAGTTGCTGCAACTACTTACATTGTTATTGCAACTGGTATCGTGCCTCCACTTAACGGTGTGTCAGCTCCATGGACTACTCCAGCAATCCTTTCAGGATTCCTTATCGGTGGATGGAAGATGATGATTTGGCAAACAATTACGTTGGGTATCTCAACTGCAATTTACTGGCCATTTGCTGCTAAGTACGACAAGATCTTGTTAGCTCAAGAACAAGAAGCTACTGCTGAAGCAACTGAAGCCTAAGCAGTATTATCTAAAAATTAACGATTGATAAAAGGCTTGAGCAAATTTTGCTCAAGCCTTTTATGTATCAATTCAAGGGAGCTATTTTGTCGGACATGGGGTTGAATAAAATTGGCCACTGCGTGACAGTAAATTACTTGGCGCACCACGCTGGAAGCAACCTCCCAAGCCGAAATGCGGTCTTGGGAGGTTCGGATAAGCTGGGAGCCTAAGGAATAAATTCCTAAAACTCCTCATCTTATCCTCAGCGGCGACATGTGTTACACACATATCACCCCAGTCGCGGTGTAAAGTCTGCGACCGCCAAGTAATTTACTGGCACTTCGTTAGTTAGTAATAATTCTCAAATTAGCGAAAAATGGTAACCAACCACAGGCCACAGTAGGATGAAAAAATACTGACAATAGAATCTCAGTAATTTGATGATTGAAAAGTACAGAAACGGCAATTACACACTAGAATAAATAGAACCGAAATAACAAATATAACTGGATATAGAAAGATAATTCGGAGAGGAAATAAGATGAGTTTATTATTAATGGATATTGGTGGATCATCAGTTAAGTATGGGGTTTGGAATCAAAACCAGTTAACTGCGACGGCTTCATTTGTCACACCGGCAACTTGGTCAGCCATGAAAAGTGCCATGGTTCAAGTTCAGACTGAGTTAGCACAACAATTTACATTTACTGGTGTCGCAATTAGTGCACCGGGGAATGTGAAGTACGCTGAAGGCTACATTGGTGGTCTGTCAGCGATTCCGTATTTACACAATTTTCCAATTCTTAAAGAATGGGAAGACCTTTTCAACTTACCAGTAACGATGGAAAATGATGCGAACTGTGCGGGTTTTGCTGAAATTTGGCAAGGGGACGGTCGCAATCAGGACGTGGTTTCATTTTTAGTGATTGGATCTGGGCTCGGTGGCGCTAACTTTGTGGACGGTAAATTGGTGCGCGGGGGACACGGCTACGGTGGCGAATTTGGTTTCGGGCAATTCTATGATGATCAAGATAATTGGAGTGTGCATGGTTCACCAGTCCAAATGGCTGACCGCTATAATGCGGCTAATGGTACGGCAGTTTCTGGTAAAGACATTTTTGATGCCGCTAAAAATGGCGATACAGTAGCAAAAGAGTATGTTGAAAATTTCTATCAAGCAATTGCTAAGGGGATTTTCAATATTTCCTTCATTCTTGATCCGGATATGTTTATCTTAGGTGGGACAATTACAAACAATCCAGACCTAGTTCCAAGTGTTAAAAAGCACGTTCAAGCAATGTACGATGCAATTGATATTGCGGATATGACACCTACAATTACGGTTGGTAAGTTTGGGGCTGATGCCAACTTAATTGGGGCGGCCGCAGTATTTTATGGGCATTATCCAGCATAACAAATTTTACAAAAACTAAGAAAGACCAATTATCGGAAACGGTGGTTGGTCTTTTTACTATTCACCCTTATAATTAAGCAGATAAGTAATTGATTCAGTAATCCCTACGGTGTGATATTTATGCACAAATGTGATTTAACAGAATCAAGATAAAACAGGAGATAAAAATGGAACCTGAAATTTTACAAGCCGTAATAAAAACATTAAGCTATCGACCAAAGCAAGTTGAAAACGTGCTATCAATGCTTGCTGAAGGGAACACCGTACCATTTATCGCGCGGTATCGGAAGGAACGGACACAAGACTTAGATGAAGTTCAAATCCGTGAAATCCAAGCAACGGCGAAGACAGTTACTGATTTACGGGATCGTAAGCAGACGGTTGTGAAGGCAATTACCGAGCAAGGTTTGCTAACGCCGGAATTACAAACAAAAATTGATCAAGCTAAAACGCTCCAAATTGTGGAAGATTTATACCTACCGTTTAAGCAAAAACGGCGGACTAAGGCGACTATCGCCAAGGAACAAGGTTTGGAACCATTGGCCAATTGGTTAGTGAGCTTTCCAAGTGGTTCAGTCGATGCTGAAGCGCAAAAGTATGTGAATGATGAAGTACCAGATTTGGAAGCCGTTATGAACGGCGTAAATGAAATTTTGGCCGAACGAATTGGTGAAAATGCGAGTTATCGTGAATGGGTACGTGACTTCACGTGGGTTAAGGGGATGCTGGCGGTCAGTGAAAAACCCAAAGCCAAGGAACTCGACGAACAAGGCGTGTACCAAATGTACTACGAATTTAGTAGCCGGTTGAATCAATTACAATCGCACCAAACTTTGGCAATTAATCGGGGTGAAAACGAAAAAGTTTTGAAAGCGACGATTGAAACGGATGTCGATGGCATTTTGGGACACTTACGATTTAAAGAAATTGGTAACCGGCAAGGTAAGATGGCTGATATTGTTTACGCGGCCTTAGAAGACGCCTACAAACGTTTTATTGGACCAGCGATTGAACGTGAATTGCGGGCAAAACTAACCGCAACAGCCAGTGAACAAGCTATTAATGTCTTTGGCGAAAACTTGTATCATTTGTTGATGCAAGCACCACTGAAAGGGCGGATTGTCATGGGCTTTGATCCCGGATTTCGGACGGGTTCTAAGTTAGCGGTGATTGATGAGAATGGTAAATTCTTAGCAAAACAAGTAATCTACCCACATAAGCCAGCCAGTGGTAAGCAACGCGCTGAAGCCGCGGATATTTTTAAAGATTTAATTGCCAAATATCAGGTTGAATTAGTAGCGATTGGGAACGGAACTGCTAGTCGGGAATCAGAAGAATTTGTCGCGGCTAATATTACGGCGCAAACAAGTTACGTGATTGTTAACGAAGCCGGTGCTTCAGTTTATTCAGCCAGTGATGCGGCGCGTGAAGAATTTCCGGATTTGCACGTTGAAGAACGTTCCGCGGTTTCGATTGGGCGGCGTTTGCAAGATCCATTAGCTGAATTGATTAAGATTGATCCCAAATCAGTAGGAGTGGGGCAATATCAACATGATTTACCCGCTAAGGAACTTGATGAACAGGTCGACACTGTTGTTGAAACCGCCGTTAACCAAATTGGTGTTAATTTGAATACCGCTTCACCACAGTTGTTAGCCCACATTTCTGGCTTGAATAAAACGATTGCTAATAATATCGTGAACTACCGGAACGAAAATGGTGAATTTTTGAGTCGGCCACAATTAAAAAAAGTTCCCCGTTTAGGGCCTAAGGCGTATGAACAAGCAGTGGGTTTCTTGCGCATCGTCGCGGGGAAAAATATTTTAGATAACACCGATATTCACCCAGAAAGTTACACTATCGCTAAGGAATTATTGGATAAGGCCGGTTTGAACCTCAAACAAGTCGGAACAGCAGCAACAAGCGTCCTCAGTAGTTTGAATAACCAAGCGACCGCCGACGAATTTGGGATTGGGTTATCGACGTTGGATGACATCATTCAAGGACTGTCAAAACCAGGCCGTGATGTCCGTGATGATATGCCGGGTGCCGTTTTACGCCAAGATGTCTTGCATATTGAAGACTTACAAGCCGGCATGAAATTACAAGGAACAGTGCGGAATGTCATTGATTTTGGTGCCTTTGTTGATCTTGGTGTGAAGCATGATGGACTAGTACACATCTCACGGATGGCGAAAAAGCGGATTAAGCACCCAAGTGAAATTGTGGCGGTGGGTGATATCGTGGACGTCTGGGTAGTGGACGTTGATACGAAACGTAATCGGATTGGCCTGTCGATGTTACCGTTAGAAGAAAAGTAGGTTAGCGAAAATGACTGATGAACAGTTGCAAACATTAGTTGAACAGATTTCATTGGAATTTTTCCACCAACCTTTTCAACACAAAGCGTGGTTTAATAAACGGCTGAAAACAACGGGTGGGCGGTATCAATTGCAAAGTCATAATATTGATATTAACCCGAAAATGTATACGGCATTTGATGAAGTTAATTTGATTGGGGTGGTGAAGCATGAATTGGTGCATTACCATTTACATTTGCGGGGATTACCATATCAACACAAGGATCAACAATTCAAAGTCCTACTAGCAAACGTTGGTGGTAGTCGGTTTGCCCCACAGGTACCAAGCGATGATTCAGCCCGTAAGTTACAGTTAGTGGTCGAATATCAGTGTCAGAACTGTGGCCAAACGTACGCGCGCAAACGGCATATTGATACGAAAAAATATGTTTGCGGTAAATGTAAAGGACACCTCGTTGAAATTGGTAGTAAGCGTGTTTAAGTAACCAAGCAAAAAAATTTAAAAAAGTTGTGCAAATGTATTGCCAAAGTAAAATCTATTTGGTATGATATATCTTGTCGTTGAGGCGATGAGTTATGTCATGCGATCGTGGCGGAACTGGCAGACGCGCAGGATTAAGGATCCTGTGGTAGAAATACCGTGGAGGTTCGATTCCTCTCGATCGCACTAATTGAAGTTATGAACACTTCGAAAACGTCTTGGTCACTGTGAATTCAGTGGTTAAGGCGTTTTCTTTTTGTACTTTTTCATGGCACTATTCCGTCTGACGTGGGATTGAATAAATTTGGCCACTCCATTAGTTAGAAATAATGCTCAAACTAGTGGAAAACAGTTACCAACCACAGGCCACAGTAGCGTGAAAAATACTGACAATAGAACCGCAGTAATTTAATGATTGAAATGTACAGAAACGACAATTCCACGCTAGAGGCATATAAATGAAATTATTATGATAAAGACATTGAAAAAAATAGAAAAGGGCAATAAGGACAATACCAATTCATTGACCGTGTGTTGAAACAGCATGACCGGAATTGTTGACGTTCCCGCATGCGAATGCTATGGTGAGGGCAACGCTAAACAATTATAACTAATATGTACTCAACACTAAGGGGGCAACAAATGGTTTATAAAGCAGCCGAAGAACGCTACGACAACTTACCCGCTCGTCGCATGGGTGATACGGGGATGATTTTGCCAAGTCTTTCGTTAGGTTTTTGGAAGAACATGGGGGGTGAACAACCCTTAAGCAAATCACGTGAGGTAATCTTGAATGCGTTTGATAATGGGATATTCTCATTTGATAATGCGGCTAGTTATTCGAGTGGTGCCGCAGAAGAAACTTTTGGGCATGTGTTTGAAAAAGATTTAAAAGCCCACCGTAATGAATTGGTTGTGACCACGAAAGCTGGGTTCCATGTGTGGCCAGGACCGTTTGGCGAGTTTTCTTCTAAGAAGACGTTTGTCGGAGCCCTTGATTTATCGTTGCAACGGATGCACTTAGATTACGTCGATATTTTCTACGCCCACCGTTGGGATCCACACACTAATCTGCGCGAGACTGCGGAAACCATGGATTTGATGGTACGCCAAGGTAAGGCTTTGTATGTGGGCGTCTCAAACTATACGACGGAACAGTTCAATGCAATTGCGCCAATTTTTGCAGAACTCGGGACGCCATTTGTTGGTAATCAGGTTTCATACAATATGTTGAATCGAAATGCTGAAACCACTGGTATTGTAGACGCGGTTGGTAGTCACAATAAAGGTTTAGTAGCATATGGTCCATTAGCTGAAGGTTTGCTGTCAGATCGTTATTTAGCCGGAATCCCTGCCGATATGCCAATTCATTGGTCAAGCAAGTATATCTTTGACAACGGGACAGAAAATATTCACGCCAAAATTGTCGGCCTGAACGAGATTGCCCAACAACGCGGGCAAAAGCTTTCACAAATGGCATTAGCTTGGTTGTTGAAAGATCCACGTGTTGGTTCCGTAATTATCGGGGCATCTCAAACTAAGCACTTGTTGGAAAATATCAAGATGAGTGAAAATATGGATTTCTCCAATGAAGAATTGAATTTAATCACCGAAATTTTGAATAAATAAGGTTCGGAACCTGAGAAAAATTAAATTAATAGAAAAACAGCTCATGCACTTCGTTTAATGACGAAATGCATGAGCTATTTGTGTTTTATGGTTGTATTTAGTCTAGCGTTGGATTGTCGTTTCCGAACTTTTCAATCATCGAATTACTGGGGTTCTATTGTCAGTGTTTTTTTCATGCCACTGCGTCCCATAATTGGTACCTGCTTTTTCGCTAGTTTGAGCATTATGCTCAACTAACGCAGTGGCCAATTTTATTCCATTCTCTGTCAGACTATCCTAAGTGATATTTAGTTGTTAACAGTATCAATTTTCTTTAAACCAATACCAGTGAAGCCACTGAACAATGAGAAAATTGGTGAAAGCCAACTAAAGAAAACAAATGGTAAGAACGTTAGTACTGGAACGCCAAGTGTTGTAGCGGCAAAGGCACCGGCTACACCCCAAGGAATCAAGTAGTTGATAACAGTCCCACCATCTTCAAGTACCCGACCTAAAGCAACTGGTGCTAAACCACGCTTGTCGAATTCTTCCTTAAAAGCATTCCCAGGTAAGATAACTGATAAGTATTGTTCACCAACTAAGAGGTTCATGCTAATACCTGTCAAAATCGTGCCAAGTACTAAGGTACCGTTTGATTTAAGACGTTTCGTAATTGGTACCATCACGGTTTCAATAATGCCGAGATTTAACAAAATACCGCCAAGTGAAAGAGTCAAAATAATTAAACCAACGGTGCCAAGCATGCTCGTAATACCACCCCGCGTCAGCAAGGCATCAACTTGGTGATTACCAGTGTTTGAGATGAAACCAGTTTCAATGACATTGGCAATGGTTTTGAGCCCAACGTGACCTTGGAATAAAATCATAATGGCCGTCACACTGATGTTGAGTAAAAGCGTTGGGATGGCAGGAATTTTGAGCCAGGCGCCAATTAATAAGAGCCCGATTGGCAGGATTGCCCAAGCTGAAACGCTCGCGTGGGCTTCGAGGACGTGAATTAACGTTGCCACACTGTGCAAAGATACGTGGCTTTGGGTGTGACCAATGATGGTGTAAATAATTAATGAAACGAAGAAGGCTGGAATGGTTGACCAAGATAAATTCTTGATGTGGGCGAACAATTCACCACCTGAAATAGCGGCTGCTAAGTTTGTTGAATCAGAGAGTGGTGAAGTTTTATCCCCGAAGATGGCGCCAGAGATGATGGCTCCAGCAACCATGGCAGGATTTAAACCAAGCGCAGTTCCAATACCAATGAAAACTAATCCCAATGTTGAAATAACGGTAAAGGCACTCCCGATTGCGGTTCCGACAATTGCAGTAACTAAGAAAACAGTGGGTAAGAACCATTGGACAGAAACAATTGAAAAACCAAACACCATTAATGATTGGATGATACCAGCTTGGAGCCAAACCCCAATAAGGGCACCAACGAGGATGAAGATTAACAATGGAATGATTCCTTTTTGAATACCACTAGCCATACTATCAGTAACGGTGTTCAAAGGAATTTTGCGAATTGTCGCCCACAATGTGAAAAGCGCAATGATTAGGAGGACTGGGACTTGGGGCATTAATTGTAAATGAATAATGCCTAGTGCCAAAATAACGAGCATGCCAATTAGGAGGAGGCTAGCCTCTAAGGTCGAGATTTTTTTGTTATGCATAAATAATTCCTCAGTTTCTTGTGTGATTGAATGTTAATAAAATAATTGCGGTAGTAGCGCCAAGCTATTCCGGCCGGAAATAGAAAAAAGCACCTGCGAATTTAAAAATTCACAGGTGCTTTACAAGTTTAGCGTAATAATGTTTCAACTTGTGTCCCATGAATTAGGTTAGAAACCTAAGCCATGAGCCACACAAAAAGGTGGTTATCACAGCTTAGGAGCTGAATAACCATAATAGTAGGCGTTGTTAAATTGTAATGACATTTTTTGCATAAGCCTAACTTCCTTCGTTGGTTTTGTTTTGAAACAATAGGGATAAGCATAGTCCTTCAAAAGTTCTGCGTCAACACTTTATTTTAAATAAAATGTAAAATAGAGGATATTCATTACTAATCAGCCAGGCTTTAGCCGATAATTTTGCATTACTGTTACATCTGCAAAACAGGCGGTGCCATGCATGTTAAAAGAGTTATGATAGAAGCAGTGAATTTTTATGGAATGGTTGCATAGGAAATCAGTATAGGTATTTCTAAGAATTAATAGGAGGATAGTCCGTGAAAAATAAAATAATCACAATCACATTAGCGACTATCATGCTTTTTTCGCTGGTAACAGGAAGTTTGGTGCACGCTGACTTGCATATTGTAAATAATATTAAAACAACTAAGCAAGCACCGAAACATTGGGGTTTTGGTAAGTGCCAACCTCAAAAAACAAGTAAGAAAAACGTGATAGAAACGAAAAAACATGTTTTTGGTCGCAAAGTTACGCTGAAAACATCAACGTATTTGCCCGCTAACCATGGCTACAAATGGGGAAATCCACAAAGTATGGTCTATAGCAAACATAATAAATACTTGTATATTCTCTATAAACCAATTAGGAAAGAATCGAATACTGGTTGGATTATCCGCTATAATTTGCATGGGTTAAAAAAGGTATTAAAGCATAAACCCCTTAATTACATGTTTAAGGTCTATGCGGGTTCACACAAGAAAAAAAGTTACAAAAAGCTTGCCAAGTATATTAAAGTCAGCAAGCAGATGCAACTTGGACACGGTCAAGCGATGGCCTTGAATCCTAAAACCGGCGCAATTTGGGTTAATCGAGATTTGAAGAAGCGTGGCAAATACGTCGAAAAAAACACCACGTTACTACGGATTAGCGCAAAATCATTAAAGGTGACGGGGCGGACGACGTTTAAAGTTACTGATAAAATTCCGTTAGCACATAATTTAACTTTTGATCGTCGCGGGAAGGCGTACTTTTCAACCATTAACAAGAAGGATAATTCGGCAAAAATTTACAAGGGCACGTTTGGAATCAACAAACCAAGTAAATTCACGCAAGTTCAGATTATCAAGCATAAAGCAGGCACACACGCGCAAGCAATTTCGTATGATGCCAAAAAGAAGCGCCTGATGCTGGTGTCAGATAGTTCAATCCAATCTTTCCCAATAAAAAAGCTAGGGCGCCTCAAACCAGCCGATATTCGGGAGACAACGTTCAAGTCGAAACGGGAATTTGAAACGATTGCGTTTGATAAAAAGGGCTATGCCTATATGTTATCCAATCGCCAACCTGAAATTTTTAAGTCTACTAAGGTATATTAATTATTCACCACCGATTACTGATTTTGTAGTTGGTGGTTTTTTAGTACAATTGAGAATGAAAACTGCCCACTACCGGCACTCCGTTAGTTAGTAATAATTCTCAAACTAGCAATAACAGTCGTAAGGTGCAGATTCAACAAAATCAGTTATCGCTGATTTTGTGATGTACTCAAAAGACTAGTGCCCAAGGTATAGTCGTGGTACGTGAGTATTCTTAAACAAAAGCACAGCAACGAGAATCTCACGCTAGAATAAATAAAGCAAATTAATTATGAAAACTGCGAGGTGAATTTATGGGGATGCCAATTTATACGGCTAAAGGCCAATTTTGGTTGGACTTTGGCCTGTTGTGGCAACAAAATCCACAATTAGTGCTGGATAACGTCAACTATATTCAAAAGCGGGTGTTTGTCAGCCATATTAACTTTGGGGGTGGCGTAAATCGCCAAGTCCATTTGTTAGTGCAAACACCAAGTGTATATTATTTACCAAAGTATTTGAACGCAGTGGCACCAAATGAGTTACTAAATGAATTAGCGGCGATAAAAAATATTATGATTTTGGGTGTTGGTGAAAATTTACCAGTCGATTTTAAATTGGTGGATAATCCGAATTTACCAACTTTTGAACGTGTTGATTTATTAAAAAATTTGGAACTGTCGGCGGCTGCAGTTGTGCAACAGCATAATGATGACCTCGTTAAAATTGTTGGGAATTTATCACAGCGGAAGATGAATCACTATTTTTCACCAAAGGAACGCTATGATAATTTGAAAGATTTTCTCTTAATGGTGACACCGTACTTATCGCTAGTACCAGAGCGGCAGGCATTGCGAAATGATGAATGGCGGTTAAAGATTCCATTGGGTGGGCATTAATTATTTTGAAGCTGAATAATAAAAATCTTCAAAATTAGTCGGTATAATTTAGGTGAATAATAAAAAACGATGGATTTTCCTAAATTACGGAAACCATTGCAGGAGGTGGCAACATGCAATATCAACTTTCAAACGACTCAGCTTTTCAACTGGTGGAAATCACTTTACAACAAAATGAAGAAATAAAAATTGAACGTGGCTCAATGGTCTATCACACCGGGGACGTGGAACTCCAAGGTAAAATGAATTCAAATGGAGCGTCTGGATTAGGCGGATTGATAAAGGCAGTTGGACGTGGAATGGCGAGTGGTGAAAGTATGTTTATGACCACTGCAATTGGTCAACGTGATGGCGCTAAAATTTCATTGGGACCAGCCTTACCAGGTAAGATTATGGAACTAACGACTAGTCCAGCCAATAACTGGCGGCTTAATACCGGTTCATTTTTAGCGGCAGATGAAGGTGTGAACTACAACATGAAGCGCCAAGAATTAGGGAAAGCGATTTTTGCTGGCACCGGTGGCTTGTTCATTATGGAAACAACTGGTGAAGGCTCATTGTTGATTGCCAGTTACGGTGATATTGTTGAAATGGACGTCACCGATCACTTAATTGTTGATAATGGTAATGTCTTAGCGTGGTCTTCAAGTTTGGATTACAAGCTTGAAATTGCCTCAGGAATGTTTGGGTTCAAATCAGGTGAAGGAATTGTGAATCATTTTAGTGGTCAAGGGAAAGTACTAGTTCAGACACGTAATTTGAAAGCAATGGCCGATTCATTAATTCCGTACATGCCAACCGGTGGCTCAAAATAACTAATCGTATTAGTGTAAGCAAGTGTTAAAATAATTACATTAACCAAAAGGAATAGGATTAACAATGAAAATTACTTTAGAACAATTGCTTGGCAAAACATTAACAGCAGCTGATAAGGCAGAAATATTGGCGCACTTTGAACACTTTAGTGATGGGGATGAAGCCGAATTTGACGGAATTCACTATGAAGGTGATTTTGACCTTGAACAAGCTGATAAAAATGCCGCTGAAATTTTTGGTGTCGTAAAAAAAGATGACAAGTACTATTCATTTGCATATTGGGATGAAGAAACTGCTGAAGATTCTAATGAATATCAGTTTGCGATGGAAGACGAATTTACCGAAGTTAAGCCAGTAGTTGCCAAGCGGGCAGTGATGGAAGAATTTACCTATACTCGTTGGGATGAAGTTAAATAATACTGGAAGTGGGACAAGAGGCGGTTTGCGAGTTTGATATAAGGAAACTTAATTCATCAGCGACAGTGAGCAAAGCTTCGCAAACATTTGAAGACCGCACTGTGGCTTCAAATGCTTGTCTTCCATCACGGTGTCCAGACTGTTTCTAGCCTCGTAGTGGGAATCAATCTGAGATGCATATCCAAATTCCACGCTAGAAATTTTTTTGTTTAACTTATAAAAAAGTATATATTTTGGCACAGCTCAATCCCATGGTGTCATTGGGATTGGGTTATTTTTTATGTCGTGCGAATCGTGGTAACTGCGTGGGATGCATATCTAACGCCGCAGCCACAGATGATGCCAATGTCATTAAGTTAAGCGAGATTTAAGAAGATCTTAGGAAAAATTCGTGCCTGAGTTTTTGGACGTTATAGTTAATTTATGTTCCTAAGCTTCATTTTAAAATGATATTTAATTTTCATTTAACCCTCAGTTTATATTTGTTTAATTTTCCCTCGTTATATTAATGGACATCAAGAACAGCTGGTCAGTAAGCAACATTGTGACTAACTGATAAATAACAGAGAAGAGGATTAGAGAGATGAATTTTTTAAACCGAGCATGGTTAAACTTACGCCATAAGAAAGGCCGGAGTTTATTACTAGTATTAGTGACATCAGCAATTTTAATTTTTGTGTTAGCTGGATTGATTATCCAGAATGCCGCTGTGACGGCAACGCAAAACGCCCAAAAGAGTGCCGGCGCGACGGTGACGTTGAGTGCTAATCGTGAGAAAATGTTTGCCCAAATGCAAGCCGCCCGTGAAGCTGGTGAAACAACTCGTCCGGCTGAGGCGACTGCGACTGTTGCACAAGTCAAAAAAATTGCCGCCCTAGCAAATGTCGCCGGATACAGCATTTCAAATTCGGCTTCCGTTAATGCGAATGGCTTTGATCCAATTGAAAGTTCATCAAGTAGCCAAGGTGGTTTTGGTGGCGGTCAAGGTGGTACAAGCCGTGGCGGTGAAAGTAACAAGCCAGCCCAAGGCGATATGAACATTGCCGGTGTAAGTACATCAGCAAGTGCGGCCGCTTTTACTGGTAAAACCGCGACACTAGTTGATGGTCGGGGTATTACAGCTAGCGATGAAAACACGAACAATATCATGATTGAAAAGAACTTAGCTGATCAAGATAGTTTAAAAGTCGGTGACACAGTTAAAGTTAAGTCAACCGATGGCAAACAAAAAATTAGTTTGAAAATTGTTGGGATTTACCAATTAAAAAGTACCGCAACAGAAGGCTTCAGCCCAATTGACCCAAGTAACACAATTTACGCAAGTTATACGTTAGCTAATACGTTAAATGGCACGGTCGATCAAGCTGCCAATGTGACATTTACTCTGTCAGAACCAAGTAAAGCCAATGCATTTGTGAAGGCGGCTAAGAAGTTAATTGATACCAATAAATTACAATTAACGGCTGACGATGCAGCCTATAAAGCATTGTTGACGCCATTGAATAACATTAAATCATTTGCATCAAAAATTGTGATTTTAGTGGCGGTAGCTGGGGTGATTATTTTGACACTAATTATTGTGTTGATGGTTCGGGAACGACGCCATGAAATGGGAGTATTACTCTCAATTGGTGAACGGAAGGCCAAAATTGTTGGTCAATTATTCTTTGAATTATTTGCAGTCTTAGTTATTTCACTCGGAATTGCGGGGGTTACAGGGAATTATGTTGGTCAAACAGTTGGGAATCAATTAGTGGCGCAACAAACTGCGCAAGCTAAAACAACATCAGAAACGACGGGCCAACCTGGTAGTCAAGGTGGCAGAGGTATGGGCGGTCAACTTGGTGCTGGTGGACCTGGTGGCATGCGCGGTGGGATGACTAACCAAGCAAGTCCGGCCCAACTTAAGCAACTCAATACGACATTAAATATGAAAACACTTGGTGAATTAGGTGGTTTCGGCCTAGTAATTATCTTAGTGGCAGTTTCAGCAGCGTCAATCAACATTTTGCGCTTGAAGCCGAAACGAATTTTAACCAACGAATAGTCTAAAAGAAAAGCGCGGTTCGCCTGCACTGAGGCAACCGATATAGGAGCATAAATTATGTTAGAAATAAAAAACTTAACCCACTACTTCAAGGACGCCAGTCACCCCCTCTATCAGGATGTTAATTTATCATTTGAACCGGGTAAAATGTACGCCGTTGTTGGCGAATCCGGTTCCGGAAAAACGACGCTACTGTCATTTTTGGCAGGGTTAGACACACCAAAACAAGGCCAAATTCTCCTCGATGGCAAAGATGTGAACAAGATTGGCCTCGGGAATTTCCGGCGTGATGATGTGGCTATCATTTTCCAGTCATATAATTTATTAAATTACATGTCAGCCTACCAAAATGTTAAAAGTGCCCTCAGCATCACACACTCAAAACACGTGGGTGATAAAAATTACATCTTGGCTGCCTTAGCGAAAGTCGGTATTGATGAAGCTAATGCCATGAAGAATGTGCAACAACTTAGTGGTGGTCAACAACAACGGGTAGCCATCGTGCGGGCAATGTTGGTTGATGCGCCCATTGTGGCAGCGGATGAACCAACGGGGAATCTGGATGCGGAAAATTCTAGCGCAATTGTTGAATTGTTCAAAAATTTGACGCGGGAATTGAATAAAACGGTCATTATCATTACCCATGACCAAAATGTGGCGCAACAAGCGGACGTACAGATTCAGCTAGCAGATCACCAATTTAAAGCAAATTAGCAAACGCGAAGTGACGCGCGACAATGAAATCTTAGCTACCAACATTAATAGATATCGTGCTAGAACACATCTGCAATTATGCGGGTGTGTTTTTTGCTTGTGCTGGGACAAGCTATATAAAATTTAGTAGCTAGCTTTTCAACGAAGGCTTGTCGTGTGTCTGACAGGGTGCCCAAATTGGTTTTTCAACGAGGCACATTTAGCAATAATTCCGCAGTATTGCGCTGGAATTCACACTTTATTCACACTGTCCTACGGTTGGATTAGCTTTGACTTACAGTTTTGTAAGAGTTACACAAAAAATTCATAGTTCACACCAAAAATCATCACGGGTTACAGGTATATTATTAAGTAACGAAATAAGATTGTGAATGTTTTAGATAAAATAATAATCTTAATTACATATAGCACGAAAATTTGGAGGAAATATATTAATGGATGTGGTGAAAACGCAGTCAAAACTCAGAACTATCTTGTTAATCGTAGCCCTGTTCTTAGGTTACATTATGATTTACATTGATAAACTATCAATCGGGATTGCTTTGGTACCGATGTCAGCCGAAATGGGCATTAGCCCAAGTGCAAAAGGTTTCATTATGTCGGCTTTCTTCTTGGGGTACGCATTGATGCAAATTCCGATGGGCTTTGTTAATAATAAACTTGGTTCAAAGAAAATCTTAGTTTTCTCAATTTTCATGATTGGGGTTTTCGCTTGTTTGTTTGGTTTTGGGACATCAATCATTTATTTCATTTTAATCCGTTTCTTGGCTGGGGCGATTGCCCATTCAGGTTATGCCGCCAGTGCCAGTAAAGAAGTTGCAACTAAATTACCAATTGGTCAGCGGACATTTGCGCAAGGGATTTTGTTATCAACTTCAGGAATTGCTAGTGCGATTGGTCCGATGATTGTATCACCAGCGGTTCAAAGTATGGGGTGGGTTGCTACTTATCGCTTGTTGGCAGTAATTGCAGTCGTAATTGGACTTTTATTACTAATTGCGATTCCAAATGAAAAGAAAGCAATTGTCAGCGAAGATGTTGAAGTAGCACCGAAAGTATCATTGAAAACCGTGTGGAAAAACAAGCAAGTTTGGATTTTCTTCTTCTGTGCATTCTTTGTAAATGCGATTGTTTACGGAATTACCAGCTGGGTGCCGACATTTTTAACTGGTCCTAAAGGATATACTTTAATCGAAGCCGGAAACTTAGCTTCAATTGCTGGGGCGTGTGCCTTGGTTGGGGCGATTGTTGGTAGTTATGTTGTGGGACGTTGGTTCCAAGGTAACGAAAAATTTGTCATTAGTGTGGCGGCTGTCATTGGTGCCGTTGGTTTGTTCAGCGCATTCTACATGGAAACGTTCGCAACAATGGCACTGGCATTAGCAGTTGCTGATTTTGCTTTACTGATCACATTTGTCACATTGATGAGCTTGCCACTGAAGCGTTTTAAATCAGATGTATTTGCACCAAGTTACGCAACGGTTGCAACTGGTGGAATCTTGGGTGGGGTTGTTTCACCATCATTGATTGGATTGTTCGTTACCGCATCGGGGGGCTCATTTATCAGCGTATTCACGTACTTCTTGATTCTGGGACTTGCGATGGCTGCCACGGCATGCTTAATTCCAAATCTTAAAAAGAAAAAAGCTTAAGCGCATCATTGCTGAAATACAATTTAATTCATAAGGAGCCAATTGGGTAGCCTTATTTCAAATTTAAGGAGAGTATCTATATGTCATTACTTGATTCATTACCATCACAACAAATTATTGCTTGGCGTCGTCATTTGCACCAACATCCAGAATTGTCATTTCAAGAAGTGCAAACAGCGGCGTATATTAAAGACGTGCTTGAAACATTCCCTAATTTGACAATCACTGAACCGGTTGAAAATGGGATCATGGCAGTGCTTGAAGGTGCCCACCCTGGTAAGACGATTGCGTTGCGCGCTGATATTGATGCATTGCCAGTGACGGAAGAAACTGATGTGCCATTCAAGTCTGAAAATGACGGTATCATGCATGCATGTGGTCACGATGCCCACACAGCAATGTTACTAGGGGCAGTTGAAGTTTTGACAAAGATGCAAGATAAGATTGCGGGTAAGGTTAAATTCCTCTTTCAACCGGCTGAAGAAATGCCACCTGGTGGCGCTAAGATGTTGATTGAAGCCGGCGTCCTCAATGACGTCGATGAAATTTACGGTTGCCACGTCGTTCCAATGATTCCATCAGGAGCGATTGGTAAACGTGTGGGTGCATTTTCGGCCAACTCTGATGTCTTTGATTTGAAAATTATCGGTAAGGGTTCCCATGCCATGATGCCAGAAGCCGCAATTGACCCAATTACAATTGGTGCTGAAATTATCAGCACAATCAATAACATGGTTGCTCGCCGGATTAGTCCATTAGACAATGCTGTATGTTCATTTGGTGAATTTACCAGTGGCCAAGCCGCTAACGTGATTCCAGAAACTGCCCGGATTCAAGGCTCAGTTCGGACTTTGAAGCAAGAAACGCGCTTGAAGTTACGGAGCATGATTGAAGGCGCAATTGAAAATATCACGAAAATGTACGGTGCAACTTACGAATTACAATTTGATTTTGGTTACAGTTCAGTCGTTAACGACAAAGACTGTGTGGATAACGTGATGGAAGCAGCAACCCAAATCGTCGGCGAACAAGCAATCTTTGAAGTACCGCAAATGCTTGGTGGTGAAGACTTTGGTATGTATACTGACGTTAAGCCGGGTGCGTTCTTCGTTCTTGGTGTTGGCACGGCGGAAGATGGCTACAAGTACATCAATCACAACCCTAAATTTGATCTTGATGAAAAGGCACTGCCAGTTGGTACCGCAGTTTTCGTTAACACAATCTTGTCAATCTCAGCTAAAACTTTAGCTGGTCAAGAAATGGCAGCGACAAACTAATTTTCTTAACAATCAAAAGCTCTTGTATTAATTAAATAATAATATATCTCCGTCGTCCTGATTGTTTTGCAATTAGGTTGGCGGAGATTTTTGCATTCCATGAACTAATCCCGTCTGACGTGGGATTGAGTAAAATTGGCCACTGCGTGCCGGTAAATTACTTAGCGCACCACGCTGGAAGCAAGACATCCAGCCTGCAAGGCTAATCTAATCGCGTTAGGATTAGATTCGGTATTTTGTGAAGCAAAATGCTGGGATGTTTTGCGTTGCCGGTTCGCAGGCATAAGCACAGACTGTCCCCCAGTCGCGGTGTAAAGGCTGCGCCCGCCAAGCAATTTCCCGGCACTGCGTTAGTTAGTCATAATTGTTAGACTAGTGCCTAAAGAATATTCCGTGGTGCGTGAGTATTCTTAAACAAAGTACAGAAATGAGAATCCACGCTAGAATAAATAGCGCCCAGATTACTATAATACTAACTTTTTTATTTTGACTTAATCTTCATAGGATAAGATACTCTTAATAAAGAGATGCTATTTAGTTTTATGGATGACTAAAACCACGTATCAGTTGAAACTTTGTGGCGGAGTAATCCATACATGACGGATAGTGTCAACAAACGAATGGGGATAAGATAAATGACACAAGCAATTAAAATTTTATTAATCGAAGATGAACATGATTTATCAGACAATATCAAAGAAATGCTCGCACCATTTGCTGATGTGGACCAAGCTTATGACGGTGAAGAAGGTGAGTACCAAGCAACTGAGGTACCGTATGATTTAATTATTTCCGATCTGATGTTGCCGTTGCAAAACGGTTTGGAGGTAATTAAGGATTTGCGGGCGCATGAAATTACGACGCCGGTTTTGATTTTGACCGCCAAAGACGGACTAGATGATAAAGTAACCGGCTTTAATGTTGGCGCTGACGATTATTTGACCAAGCCATTTCATCGCGAAGAGTTGATTGTGCGGGTGCAAGCGTTACTGCGGCGGGCAGGGGTATATTCGGATGATCATACGCTCCAAACAAGCGGGTTAGAAGTCAACTTAGAAAATCGGAGTGTCGTTGCGCACGGCGAAGTGCTAAAGCTGATTGGTAAAGAGTTTGATATTTTGGTTTATCTAATTCAAAATAAAAACATCATTGTGACCCGTGACCAAATTTTTGATCGTGTTTGGGGGATTGATTCAGATACGACGATTAATGTGGTTAATATCTACATTAATAATTTACGACGCAAACTTGAAACGGTCGGTGAAAATAATTTAATTAAAACCCTTCGCAACATTGGGTTTATTCTCGAGGCGACAGATGAATAATATTGTTAATAAAAAACAGCAACGGCACATGTTTTTAACCGGCGCGATTAGTTTTTCAGTTATTTTTGCAATTTTGGGTGCAATCATCTTTTTTACATTCCAACACACGCTGTACTCGAGTGCTGATCGGAATTTACAACATGAGGCACACGGTTTAAAGGACGAAGGCATGATGCCCAATCCCGGCGATTTTCGGACGATGACGTTGTTATTTAATGAAACCGGCACGATTGTTAATTTTAATGCATTAGGTGATCGTGCAACGCCTCTCGCTCAAATCAAAATGGACAAAAAGGATTTAAATGAAATTCAAAATGTCGATTTGGGTGGACGGGCATATTTTCGGACGATGCTAGTGAAACTAAAAAGCCCAGTGACGGATGGAGTTCAAACGGCGCATTATGCCCTGCTATTAGAAAATATTAGTGCGGAACGGCAAAGCGTCCAAAGTTTCTTGCAAGTATTGTTAGTGTCGTTTGCAATTTTTGCGTTGTTGACGATTATTGTGAGTTGGTGGTTAGCACAACGGAATATGAAACCAGTCATGAAGGCGTGGCAGCAACAGCAGGATTTTGTGGATAGCGCAGCCCATGAATTGAAGACACCACTGACAATTATTCAAAACAAGCTAGAAATTTTATTGACGAGGCCCAGTGCCACGATTCAAGAGGAATTCGATCCGATTATCTTGTCACTATCAGAAATTCGGCGCTTGAATAATTTGTCAGCGGATTTATTAACCTTGGCCAAGGCCAACTCGAATATGACGGTGGTTAAATCAGAAGCAGTGGATCTCGGTGAATTTTTCCAACAAATTGTGGAGCCTTATGGTGAAATTGCAGAATTGGAGCAAAAAGTATTTACGAGTGACTTAGCTGCGGTGGGAACTACAATAGTAGATAAGCAACGCATTCACCAGTTGATGGTCATTTTGTTAGATAATGCTTTGAAGTATACCGATGAAGGGCAAACAATTAATTTTAAAACGGCAATTAGCAATAAACAGCTAAGCATTGAAGTGGCAGATACCGGGCGCGGCATCTCAGATAATGGTAAGAAACATATTTTTGATCGCTTCTATCGGGATGAGAAATCTGGCTCACGGGAAACCGGTGGGACAGGGCTTGGTTTGGCGATTGCTAAATGGATTGTTGATAGTCACCACGGGAAAATGACCGTCAGCGATAATTTTCCGCAAGGGACGCGTTTTGTCGTGACCCTACCAGTGAATAACTAGCTGACAAGAGTGATAGAACCGAACTGACGGGAGTTTACGGATTGTTTTAGTGATTTGCGGTAAGATAATAGTATTACTAAAACAGATGGGACGTAATTCAATGAACGAACAACAATTAAATGAACACAATTTATTAGATGAAGTGTTGGATCAATTATCGGCACACAAAATTGGCCCCACGCAAATTGGTGATATTGTGTATGAGTTAGTGCATGGCTACATTCTGGATTTAACACCAGCAATCGCCACTGATTCGGTGATGCATGTGCTCGCCAAGCGTGAAGTGCAAAATGCAATTTTGACTGGTTTAGCATTAGATACATTGGCAACACAACATTTATTACCAGAGCCAGTCCAAACTATTGTTGAAAATGATGAAGGCTTGTATGGGATTGATGAACAGATTGCGATGAGTATTACTTCAGTCTATGGTTCAATCGGCGTGACGAATTTTGGCTTTGTTGATCGGACGAAACCGGGGGTAATTGGTGAGCTGAATGAACACAAGGCGGGCGTCGTTAATACCTTTGCAGATGATTTAGTTGGAGCAGTCGCCGCGGCCGCAGCCGCCCGTTTGGCACACGATAATCCCGCCGCTGTGCATCAAAACTTTGGCATTAAGCATGATTAACATTTAGAAGTCGAGCGATTAAGCTTGCTATCTGGTGGAAACGAACGTATACTAACGAAGTTATATGTTGTTAGTTGAAGCTTGTTCAATATATTAGCGCACCAAGCGGAACGGATTTTTCGTAGCTAATATACGACGCTTGCTTCAAGCAAATGGAGGAAAAATTTTGAAATTTTCAGAACTCGGTCTCTCAGAAGACCTGTTAACAGCCATCGAAAAGCATGGTTATGTCGAAGCCACACCTATCCAAGAAGAAACGATTCCATTGACTTTAAAGGGTCAAGACGTTATCGGACAAGCCCAAACTGGTACTGGTAAAACAGCAGCCTTTGGTTTGCCAATCTTGGAAAACATCGATCCTGATGGTGGCTTACAAGCCTTGATCATCTCACCAACTCGTGAACTTGCTATTCAAACGCAAGAAGAATTGTTCAAGTTGGGTCATGACAAGCACGTTAAGGTTCAAGTAGTTTACGGTGGTGCCGATATCCGTAAGCAAATTAATGGTTTGAAGAACCGTCCAAACATTTTGGTTGGTACTCCAGGTCGTTTGCTTGATCACTTAAACCGTAAAACAGTTAAATTAGAAGGTATCAAGAACCTTGTGTTGGATGAAGCAGATGAAATGCTCAACATGGGATTCTTGGAAGATATTGAATCAATTTTGAAGACTGTTCCTGACGAACGTCAAACGATGTTGTTCTCTGCTACGATGCCACCAGCTATCAAGCGCATTGGTGTGCAATTCATGCACGAACCAACCCACATTAAGGTTGAATCAAAAGAATTGACGACTGATTTAGTTGATCAATACTACGTTAAGTCAAAGGAATTTGAAAAGTTTGACGTTATGACTCGTCTCTTTGACGTTCAAAACCCACAATTAACCATTATCTTCGGTCGTACTAAGCGCCGAGTTGATGAATTGGCTAAGGGTCTTGAAATGCGTGGATACCGGGCAGCCGGAATTCACGGTGACTTGTCACAACAAATGCGGATGAAGGTCTTGCGCGACTTTAAGGGTGGTCAACTTGACATCTTGGTTGCGACCGACGTTGCTGCGCGTGGTTTGGACATCAAGGATGTTACCCACGTTTACAACTACGATATTCCACAAGATCCAGAAAGCTATGTTCACCGTATTGGCCGTACTGGTCGTGCCGGTGCTCACGGTACTTCATTGACATTCGTTTCACCAAGTGAAATTGATTACTTGCGCGATATCGAAAAACTTACTAAGAAGCGTATGTTGCCATTGAAGCCACCAACAAAGGAAGAAGCCTTAGCTGGTCGTATTAAGACTGCTACTGAAGCCGTTGAATCAATCATTACTAACACTAATGTTGATATGATCTCTGATCAAGCGGACGAATTAGTTGCTAAGTACGATGCTAAGACTTTGGCTGCTGCTTTGTTGACTGCTGCTGCTAAGCCAGACGCAGAACAAGTACCAGTTAAGATCACACCAGAACGTCCATTACCACGCCACAAGGGTGGTAATGGTGGTGGCGGACGTAGCTACAGCCGTAACCGCGGTGGTAGTGGCGACCGTCGTGGTAACGGTGGCGGAGGCTACCGTGGCCGTCGTGAAGGTGGCGATAGCGATCGTCGTGGTGGTTCACGCGATGGCGAACGTCGTAACGGTGAAAAGCGTTACGGTAACGGCACTCGTTCAAACGACCGTCGTGGTTCACAATCTCGTCAAGGTGGTAATGGTGGCGCTTCACGTCGTCCATTCACTATCAGCGAAAACAAAGATTAAACCAAATGAAGAGTTAAGGCAATTTTGCCTTAGCTCTTTTTTCTACATAAATTGATTGACGCTATTCCCTCTGGTGTGGGATTGAATAAAATTGGCCACTATGTGCCAGTAAATTACTTGGCGCACCACGCTGGAAGCACATGTTCAAGCCAAAGTGCGGTCTTGAACAACTCGGATAAGCTGGGAGTCTAAGGAATAAATTCCTAAGACTCCTCATCTTATCCTCAGCGGAAATATGTGTTTGCACACATATTCCCCCAGTCGTGGTGTAAAGGCTACGCCCGCCAAGCAATTTACCGGCACTCCGTTAGTTAGGAACAATGCTAAAATTAGTGGAAAATTGTTACCAACTATAGGCTGCTGTAGCATAGAAAAAACGACACTGTGGATTAACAGAACCTCAGTAATTTAATACTTGAAAAGTACGGCAATGACAATCCTACGCTAGAATAAATATAACAAATTGATTTTGGTGTTCATAGGGGTCACTACGCGCCAAGTAGACTCCTTAGGCACTTCGTTAGTTTGAAGTAGGTATTCAGCAAATCGATGCTGAAAATATGAAAAAGTATTGCGAGTTCACAAAGATTGTTCATTTATTGGAGCGTTAACTTAAAAAATAAAATTATTGTAGTGGTTTGATAGCTACAATAATTTTGTGTTTCGCATGATAATTTCACAAACTGGTATTCTTATCAGTTTCTTTATGGTTGTTTTTGGTATAATAGTTCAAGTGCTCGATGATTAAGGTGATCGTTCAATTGAGAGTTGAGTACTGCTCGGCGTGAATGAAAAATAAAATTTTGAGGTGGTGTGGCAATGCTTTACGGGTTAGGTAATGATATTCAGTCAATTAGTCAAATCCGTGCGGTTGTTGAACGCCAGCCGAGTTTTGTTAGTAAAATTTTGACGGTGAAAGAACAAAATCAGTTTGAGAAGTTGAACGGCAAACGGGCCTGGGAATTTCTGGCGGGGCGTTTTTCAGCAAAAGAAGCGTATAGTAAAGCTTTTGGAACTGGGATTGGATCGCAGCTAACGTGGCACGATATGGAAGTATTGAATAACGAACAAGGTAAACCAACTTTTACACAGCAGCCATTTAATGGGATTGCGTTGGTTTCGATTAGTCATTCAGTTGATATGGTGGCAACGGTTGTGACTTTAGAAAATAAATAATAATTATAATTAAGATAATACGCGCTTGCGGTATGAAAAGTTACGTTAGGAAGTGGAGATAATGGTTGTAGGCGTACATCGGCCAACTAAGCTTATATTAGATGGTCAGGCATTAGCGCATAATATTGCGGTGTCAAAGGCTCCGTTTGATGAAAATATTGATGTTTTTGCGGTTGTTAAAGCAAATGCATACGGGCACGGTGTTGCCGAGATTGCCAAAATGGCAAAAGCTGCCGGTGCGACTGGTTTTGCGGTGGCGCTTTTGGATGAAGGCATTGAGTTGCGGGAGTTAGGCTATACCGATGAACCGATTTTAGTTCTTGGGATTACACCAAGTGAGTGGGCAGTAGATGCTGCTAAATATCGGATTTCATTAACGGTTGGTGATCTTGATTGGCTACAAGTTGCCCAGCCACTGTTGGCGCGAGCCGGAATTAATACCCCGTTGCGAGTTCACATGGGGGTTGATACTGGAATGGGACGGATTGGCGTCCGGACACCAGCTGACTTGGTAACGGCGAGTCAATATTTACGGAATCATGCAACGGAGTTTGAGTTTGAAGGCATGTTCACGCACTTTGCAACAGCCGATGAAGAAAATAAAGATTACTTTGAAAGCCAATTAGGTAACTGGCAAGCGGCAATTAATGCAGTTAAACCATTACCACGTTTTGTGCATGCAGCGAATTCAGCCGCATCATTGTGGCGTAGTAAAGAAGTGCCAACTAATGTGCTGCGCTTGGGGGCGGCAATGTATGGGTTTAATCCGTCGGGCGATGTTTTGCCGGAATCACGATTACAACCAGTCATGTCATTGACGACTGAGATTGCGTTTGTTAAGCAAGTGGCCGCCGGTGATAAAGTCAGCTACGGGGCAACGTACACGGCTACCGATGAGGAATGGATTGCTACATTGCCAATTGGTTATGCCGATGGATTCTTGCGCCGCATGCAAGGATTTCACGTCTTGGTCAATGGTGAATATGCGGACATTGTTGGGCGTGTTACAATGGACCAAACGATGATTCGTTTATCAGCATATCAGCCAGTGGGGACAACGGTGACAATTGTTGGTCAAGACGGGGACAAAAGTTTGACATTAAGTGAACTAGCTAATTATGCGGCAACAATTCCTTATGAAATTGTTACTGATTTTTCAACTAGAATTAAGCGCGAGGTAAAATAGTATATGGGAAATATTGAAATCAAACGTGGTGATATATTCTACGCGGATCTTTCACCAGTAACCGGTTCCGAACAAGGGGGGACTCGACCAGTGTTGATTATTCAAAATAACACTGGGAACTTTCACTCACCAACAGTGATTGTGGCAGCGATTACGGCCAAAATTTCAAAGCCAAAGCTACCAACACATGTGGGCTTGCCTGCACGTGAAGAGGGTGTCGCTAAAGACTCAGTGATTTTATTGGAGCAACTCCGGACAATTGACAAATCACGTCTAAAAGACAAAGTTTCACATCTTGAACAAGAAATCATGACGAAGGTTGATGTTGCTATCGCCATTAGTTTAGGAATGGTCGCAACAAATCGTACATATGACGAAGTAAATACGACTACCGAACACATTGAAATTATTGATACTGAAAAAAACGCCGATTAGTTGGCGTTTTTTTCATTTCTGGAAGGTTAACGTTACGCCAAGTAATTTACCGCCACTTCGTTAGTTATAAATAATACTCAGACTAGCAGAAAACAGTTACCAACCACAGGCCGTAGTAGTATGAAAAAAACTGACAATAGAACCTCAGCAAGTCACTGATTGAAAAGTACAGAAATGACAATCCTACGCTAGGAAAAATGGAATCATTATTGATCTAGATGCAGAACTTGTGAAAAATAACACTTGCAATATGGCTAAAATAACCCTATCCTATGCTTAGATAACATTGGGGGCTGGGAATGGGTAATTATGGAAAGATATTGAAGCAATTTAGGAAAGATAAAGGGATGACATTGAGCGAGGTCGCAGATGGTATCGTTTCAGTGGGCTTTTTATCTAAAGTAGAACGTGAACAGGCAATTCCAAACACTGAAATCTTATTTCAGTTACTGAGTCGTTTGCGTGTGAATTGGGATGAGTTTGATTATCGGCTGAAGAACGAACTAGCAGAACCGTATGTGATATTTCAGACTGAATTAGTAGAAGCTACATTGGCTAACGATGCATCGCGGTTCAAAGCGATGATGCTTAACGAACAAAGTAAATTTGCTGAAACTAATGACATTGTCCATCGGCACCGCTATCTGACGACCTACTTGTATTATCAAGACGCTATCGGTGAGACAGTTGATGCAGAAATGATAAATGAGCTCAAAACATATTTATTGAATATTGATGATTGGGGACGCTATGAGTTGCGACTATTCAATAATAATCTGAAATGGTTTGACTTGGAAATCGCTGAATTACTTAGCAAGATTGCCCTTGATCGTTCACAGAATGTTTGGAAAATTAAAGAAAACCAGAATGTGTTGGTCAACATACTATTGAATATGGCAGAGTTGTTTTTGAAAAATCGGCAAATTTTGTCCCTAAACACGACTTTAAGTCGGTTATCGATGCTCATGGTTGACGGGGATGTTTCGATAGCAAAAGTAAAGTTCGACTTCTTGAGTGGCATGTTGAAAATTGCGCAAAATAATATTGAAGCAGGAAAAACGCAGGCGATGGCAGCAATTAGCGTGTTACGATATTTTCGAGCATATAGTTGGGCCAAAAAATTTGAAAAAGCTTATGAGGAGCTTATTAACACAGTTAATGAAAATTTGTAAATATTACTGTCGTCCAGAATCTTAATTGGTTCTGTTTTTTTTTAGGCTCTATACCAAATTAAAGTGAAGATTCTGTGAAAGTTATCCGATATGAAATTTTTGTGATAATAATCACAAATTATTATCATATTGGACAATTTACACGATGAGGGGATAAATCCTTGGTATGATGATTATGTAGTAAACATAGCAAATACATTTTTTAACGCATAGGAGATTATGTGTATTTTGTAATTAATGACAAATCTAAAAGTACAAATCGTGCGCGTACCTACAATGTACTCAAAGATAAATTTTAAGATACACTGTATTTAAAAATATTAATAGTCACCATATTGAATTCAAATCCTAAAGGGGGAATTTTACGATGAAAACAATGAAAATATTAGTCGGTGTAGCAGCAATTGGAATGGTAATGGCGTCAATTCCGGTTACGACTGTTAACGCGGCATCAGCCAGCAAGTATATTACCAACGCTAAGAATAATAGCTATGTAAAAACGGTAGCTAAGGCGGAAATTGGGTGGTATAACAAGGTTAACGGTAAAAAGAAAAAACTTTATGTACCAAAGGGAACGGTTCTTAAGTTGGATGGAACTTTTAAGAAAAATGGAAAAGTTAGTGCCCAATTTGATTTTGATGCACTTAGTTACAAACTAGGCAATGGCAAAATAAAAACAGATAAAAATGGAAACTCGATTGGCGATTGGTACTCCGTGCCATTGAAAAAGAGTAAGTATAAACTTGTGAAAAAGCCAACACCGATTACAGCGTTAGAATTAGATTTAGGTAAATACAATACCTATAAAGACATTTATGATTCAATGTATGTAACTTCTGATAATTATTTGGAATACTATAACTCAAAATCTAGTAAGCTAAGTCAATCAAGTAAAATCACCAAAGTAAAACAGTCGGGGAACAAAACTTATCTGTACTTCAAAAAAGCTCCCAAGAATTTGAACACGAAAAAAATGAAGAAGAACCAATATCGATTAACCGTTAAAAATTTGAAGAAAACCACCAAAACCAAGGATTTGGACCGTGATGACCACAAGACAAGTGTTGGCTGGACGAAGTGGGCCAAGTATTCCGTGGGTGGTAAGGCATATTTCCATATTACTAAGAGTACCGCTGACTAATTATAGGTACTGTAATAAACAAATAGGAGGCGTTTCACAAGTTTCGTGAAACGCCTCCTATTTGCTATTTAGTCGTTAAATGTACTTAGGCAATACCATTTTTTTGCTTATAATCTTCAGTTTTCGCGTGGATTTCGGCATTTTGCTTTTCGTTGATGTATTCCCATTGGTTTTCATAAGGGAAACCAGCAACTGCGTCAACAACCCACATTAATGGAACAACCCAGGCCAAGATAATTAGCCAAGCAGAACCCAAACCTAAGTCGTGGAGGCGTCGTGCTTGAATGCCCCATGAGAGGACAACCCAGAGAAGCCAAATACCAACGAAATAGTCGGACATGATAGTGTCAAAACTCATTCCCTTAAAACCACCGGCATTACCAATGATGATTAGGGCGATAACTAAAATAATTGCGTTGATAACGGTTGGAATCCAAACATCACGCCGACTGCTGCGGTGCTTAGTGTCAAATAAATGTGTCCAAAATTGAAAGTATGTTTTAATCATAATATGTCTCACCTTAGTGTATATTCTTAATCTAATTTTAGCACAAGTGATATAATGAATGGTGATAGATTCTAAGGAACAGCACGGAACCTTTGACTAAAGGAACCGATATCGAGGAGGAAATAGTTTAATGAAGACTGGGACGACCATTATTACTTTAGACAACGGCTACCATTTATGGACCAACACCCAGGGCACTGGTGATATTCACTTGCTTGCCTTGCATGGTGGACCTGGTGGTAACCACGAATACTGGGAAGATACGGCAAAACAATTGGCGGCCCGCAATGTGGATATTCAAGTTCACATGTATGACCAACTTGGCTCATGGTATTCAGACCAACCAGATTTCTCTGATCCTAAAAACCAAAACATTTTAACTTATGAATACTACATTGATGAAGTTGAAGAAGTTCGTCAAAAGCTTGGGATTGATAACTTTTACTTAATCGGTCAAAGCTGGGGTGGCGCATTAGTTCAACTTTACGCCTTGAAGTATGGTGACCACTTGAAGGGTGCCATCATTTCATCAATGACAGATAACATCGAAGAATATGTGGTTTCAATCAACGCGCGTCGTGACGAAGCTTTGGATGCCGATGCAGTAGCATACATGAAAAAGATTGAAGCTGAAGGTAACTGGGATGACGCCCAATACCAAAAGTATGTCGACATTTTGAACGCCCAATACGTGGATCGCAAGCAACCAGTTGTCACAGACCACTTGATTTCAACGATGGCAACGGACGTGTACGGTCCATTCCAAGGCGATAACGAATTCGTTGTGACTGGTAAATTGAAGGAATTTGATCTCCGCGACCAAATCCAAAACATCAGCATGCCAACGTTAGTAACATTCGGTGGACACGAAACAATGCCAGTTGCGACAGCTGAACGGATGGCTAAACAAATTCCAAATGCTCGTTTGGCAATTACGCCGGATGCTGGTCACCACGCAATGATGGATAACCCAGAAGTCTACTATGCCAACTTGGCACAGTTCATCAATGATGTTGAAGACGGAAATATGTAATATGTACAAAAAGCAGTTGCAATGCAGCTGCTTTTTTATTATGATTTAAGTCAACCAATATAAGTTGATGGGGTGACTTAATTGAAAGAACAGATTTTACAATATTTGATGTTACATGCGGATGGCTATGTTTCTGGTGCAGAATTAGCTACAGAATTACAGGTTAGTCGAAATACAATTTGGAAAACGATTCAGCAATTGAAGGACGCCGGTTATCAGATTGAAAGCCAACACCGGGTTGGTTATCGTTATCGTGGTGGGAATGTATTGAACGCTACAACGATTAAGCAAGGACTACAGACTGACATCGCGGTTCAGGTGTTTAACACAATTGATTCCACGAATAAATTTGCTAAAAATTTGGCAGTGACGGCACCAACAAAACCGGTGGCGATTATCGCTAACGAGCAGACTGCTGGGTATGGGCGCCAAGGCCGAGCTTATTATAGCCCAGCAGATGATGGGTTGTACTTAAGTTTATTGTTGCCAATGCACGATGAGCGCTTGAATAGTGGCTTACTAACAACGGGCGTGGCAACGGCTGTGGCGGATACACTGGCAAAACTGTACCATGTGCAACCACAAATCAAGTGGGTCAATGATGTCATTGTTAATCAGCATAAGGTTGTTGGTATCATGACTGAGGGAATTGCGGATTTAGAATCCGGTACCTTGAGCCATGTGATTATTGGCATTGGCTTGAATTTGACCAATGTTGAATTTCCAACTGAATTAAGCCAAAAGGTGGGCTCGTTGGGTTTAGCTGATGTTGACCGGAATCAGTTAGCGACACAGCTATTAAACGCATTATTAACGTTGGTAACAACGTATCAGACGGCGACATTCATGGCACGCTATCGAGAACTTTCGTTAGTGATTGGTCAAGAAGTTACCCTAAGTCGTTACGGGACAGAAATTAGCGGGCGCGTAACGGACATCGCAGATGATGGGGCGTTAATTCTAAACACAAAAGACGGCGCACAAAGCTTCACGAGTGGCGAAATTACTAAAGTCAATATCTTGAATGGGGAATATCATGGATAACACAAAAACAGCATCACAAAATAAATTACGTGGCCTGATCTTAGCGGCCGAATTTGCGGCACTATTAGGGATTTTTTCACAGTTTACAATTCCGTTGAGCGTGGTGCCATTAACCGGGCAAACTTTAGCGCTTGGCTTGTTTGCCACTGTAGCAACACCATGGATTGCGAATAGTGCCATCGCGGTATATCTATTACTAGGTGCGATTGGGATTCCTGTCTTTGCTGGGGGAAATGCCGGCTTACAAGTGTTGCTTGGACCTAATGGTGGCTACTTGTTCGGATTCTTCATTTATGCAATTATCGTCGGCTATCTGCTGAAGCTCTCAACCAAATGGTGGAATTTGGCCGTCGCTAACTTAATTGCGGCGATTGTCCAATTATTTGTCGGAACAGTGTGGCTCGCCATTTGGAATGGCTTTACAATCGGTGCGGTTATTAAGCCAGCAATGATTGTGTTTATTCCATCAGCAATTATTAAAGTTGTGATTGTCGTGATTGTCGCCAAAATCATTATTAAACGTTTTGGTATTTTTGGCGCTAAACAGAAAAAATAATAAGACGGTGAAGGGCTGACTTGAGAAACAGCCCTTCACCATTTTTATTTGCTGTGTAAGTTGGCTATATTTAGATTGAAACTGGAATCAGTAAGGTATGAAATAAAAAAACTCGCAACGAATGGATTTACACCCAATCATTACGAGTTTTTTGTTTATTTGGTTATGGTTATTCCTCATGATACACGTAGGTCTGGTTCTGTGGTACGGAGTGGCATCTAGCACCAACTAATCTTTAAAAGGTACTTCAATATATGACCAAGCTTCATCAACTGAGTACGTAATATCTTGGTTACCACGCACTGTCATACCAAAGTCTGTCGCGTAAACGACTAAACCAAGTTGGTGCCCAGCTGGTAAGTGGTAGAAGGTTGGTTGGAGCTCTAAGTCAACATCGACAAATTCTTCGGCTTGTAAATCATCGCTTTGCCAAGCATTAGTCCGGTTTTGCAAGTTAATGTGTCCCTTGCTAATCATTTTGAACGGTGTTGCTTGGCCTAAGGTGAATTCATTCAAGGCATCTTCACGCCAGTGGAAACCAGTATCGAGTTTGACCCGCAGTGGTGAAGGACTAACCTTTAAGCGCTTCGCATCACCATAATCGACGAGTTGGAAGCTCAAGAGACCCAAGTCTTCTGAACTCGCAACTTTCACGTGGATGTGGACGCG
Organism: Periweissella cryptocerci; assembly: GCF_004358325.1. NCBI lineage: Bacteria > Bacillati > Bacillota > Bacilli > Lactobacillales > Lactobacillaceae > Periweissella > Periweissella cryptocerci. Next base: position 1,924,856 of record NZ_CP037940.1, read on the forward strand.
CCCGTCAATAATTTGGGCATTTTCGGTTGGCTTTGTCTGGAAAATCAATCGGTGGCCGGCTAATGGTGAATCAACTTGCTTCAAGTCGTTTTCCCACTTGGCAACGTTCTTCGTGTAACTCGTGAACAAGTTGTCATCGATGTGGTCATTGAATTGGCTGGGTTGAGTGTTGCCGGAAGTTGCACTTAATTGGCTGTCATGAATGTTAAACTTTTGCATGTTTTCACGGGAATCCCAATCCGCATAGGCCGTCCAAGTTTCGGGTTTAACATTATCTTGGACAATCACGTTTGGTAAAAGTTCATCAGCGTGGTTGTCTAAGTCGTATAACTTGTGTGAGAACCAGAGGTTAATCATGTCCGTGTAGTCGATTGAACGCATCGCATTAATGTAGATGTGTTCACCTTGGTGGAGGATGATTTTCTTGCTGACGTTGGCTTGATCAAGCGCATGCCACAAGTTGTTAACTTGTTCGGGTTTCACGTTCCAGTCATTTAGACCATGGACCATCAGGACATCGGCTTTAATTTTATCGACATTCTTCAAGTAATTCCGGGCATCCCAGAATTCGTTGTAACTACCAGTGTCGCGGTCTTGATCAACGCCCATTTGGGTCAAATACTGATTGTATTCATCAGCGACCTTGAGGAAATCGCCGGGTTGCTTACGCCGTGAAAAAGTTTCTTCTGCCAAAACATCAGCATCTTCACCAGGGAAGCCATCCGGTGCAATCACCAAACCATTAGAACGATAGTAGTCATACCAACTTGAAATCGCGGCTTCTGAGACAATGGTTTCAAGACCAGCAACCCCAGTGGTGGCAACCGCCGTCGCTAAGGTACCGAGGTATGAACGCCCAGTCATGGCAACCTTACCATTTGACCACCATGCTTTAATGGCGATGTTATCGGTTTTATTGGTGAAGGCGATTCGATCACCGTGTAACCATTCAACAATGGCTTTGGCGCCGGCAACTTCATACTCGTCACCAGTTGTTTGCAAGCCATCAGAATCAAGTGAGCCAATGCCGGCAGCGTAAACGGCGGCAAAACCGCGCGCGAGGAAGTAGTCATTCAATGTGTAACTTTGTTCGCGGGCGAAGCTTTCAGTGGCCCATTCAGTTTCATCGGCCACGACACGAGCGGCAGGGACAGTCCCAAAGTCATCTTGGTGCGCAATTGCTACGTAATCAAGTGGCTTAGGTTCTTTACGTGCCAGTGGAACATCAACGTTATGAGTTAATTTTTCACCGTCTTCATCATTTGTACCTTGGTTGTAAGGCGATGAAGTGTAGAGCACCGGTACTTGTTGTTCGGTTGATTCAACAGGGCGCAAGACTTCAACTTTGAGAAGATCACGTTGACCATCGTGGTCGCTATCAAAATCCGTTTCAACGTAGACAACTTCACGCGTAATTGCGTTGGTATCATAGACTGGTTGCGCCTTCCCATTGAAGAACAATGGGCGTGGTGTATCAAGTTCATAGATAAACGGTGCAAAGTAGCCCCGTGTTGCTAAGCGATCGATGAAACTTTTACCATTCTTAGTGTGTGTGTTGAGTAGTAAATACCAAGCATGGAAGAGTGTTTCACGGTCAAATTCAGCTTCAGTCACCGTGGGTAATTGCATCCGATCCATTGCTTCAAAAGGATCGTCGATTGAAAAATCATGGACTGGTAAAAATTCCAATAATTGTAAGGCAACCCGATAAAACACTTCTGCGGTAACGACTTTGGCATCAGTGAGCCAAGCCGCTAAATCTTGAGTAGGGGTCGCAAGAATGCCGGCAAGCTTTTGCGTTAATGTTGCTGGCGCTTCACTTTCTGGAAATGCTTTAAAGAGTAAGGCTTGGTATACTGCGGGAACAGTTTTGAGTGCGTCGACATCTTCGTCGATGAATTTAATCAGCCGTAATTCAGCTTGTGCTTGCTCTGAATCGACGGGGAGTAATGCAAATTGATTGTTTTTCATAGGTCACCTCGAGTTTATTGATTTAACAACTATTATACATTAACGTCTGGTTAGAAAATGGGTTTTCGTTTTATTTGCCAATAAATAGTGAGTGAACGAAATCAGCATTGGCGTAACTAGCTTGGTCTTCTAAGAAAAAGCGTAAATTATTCATTGTATTTTGATGAGAAACCATTTAGAATTAAGCAATCAACCTAATTGAGGACAAAATATATGAAAAACACGCAAATCACAACGACAAACAACTTTTCCTTTTGGTACTTTACGGTCTAATCCGGATGCCAAGAGTTGTTTCAGTTGGCCAGATGGATTAGCTATGTAAGCGTCCGATGGTCAGTTGATTTGCGTTATAATGACGAAATTTCGACACATCACCGCGCTTACAGTAGCTAAGCGTAGTGATGTGTTTTTTGTTTTAGCTTTGTTAGCATCGAAAAGAAAGAGCGAGGTAGCTTATATGAACTTACTGCAACGAATGTTCAAAAAAGAATCATTAAGTAATTATATGCGTGATGATAAATTGTTAGCAAAAACGTTAACTGCCAAAGATTTAATTGGATTAGGCGTTGGGGCTGTTATTGGGACTGGTATTTTTATTCTACCAGGTACCGTAGCCGCCACAACAGCTGGACCAGGAATTGTCTTCAGTTTCATTATTGCCGCGATTATTTGTGGGATGGCCGCAATGGCGTATGCTGAATTATCTTCAGCAATGCCAATTGCGGGTTCAGCCTATTCATACGGGAATGTGATTTTTGGTGAAGTGGTCGGCTGGGTACTTGGCTGGGCGTTGATTCTTGAGTATTTATTGGCCGTAGCGGCTGTTTCGACTGGGTGGTCGGCATACTTTGCTCACCTAATTAATCCAATTATGAAGCTGCCAACGGCAATTTCGGGACCGTTTGACCCCGCAAAAGGCACGTATATTAACCTAGTCGCAGTTATCATTGTTTTACTGATTTCATGGATGCTGTCATATGGTTTGAATGAGTCAAAGAAGATTCAAAACGTCATGGTGTTAGTTAAAATTGCGATTATTATTTTATTCATTGTAGTTGGTTTCTTCTTCATTAAATCAAGTAACCTCCATCCATTTATTCCTAAACGGTTAAATGGCGCATTCGGTATTCAAGGGGTCTTGGCTGGAGCATCAATGGTGTTCTTTGCTTTCTTAGGTTTCGATGCGGTATCAACCTCGGCAGCAGAAGTTAAAAATCCTAAGCGCGACATGCCTATCGGAATTATTGGCACACTAGTGATTGCCGCTGTGCTTTACGCACTAGTTAGCCTAGTATTAACGGGAATGGTACCGTACCAAGAACTCAATGTTGGTGATCCAGTGGCGTTTGCATTAGCATCAGTTGGCCAAAACTGGGCGTCATTAGTAGTTACAATCGGGGCTTTGGCGGGTATGTTCACGATGATGGTGACCATGATTTATTCTGGTTCACGTTTGGTTTACTCGATTGGGCGCGATGGCCTCTTACCAAAAAAGCTTGGTAAGATTGATATGCACTCTTCACAACCAAAGAACGCACTGAAATTAGTGACAATTATTATTGCCGTGTTAGGTGGATTAGTACCGTTGGATCGGTTGACGGAATTGGTTAACATGGGAACGTTGTTAGCCTTCATGTTCGTCTCAGTTGGGGTAATTCCATTGCGCCGCCGTACGGATATGAATCATGATGGTTATCGTATGCCGGGTTATCCGGTGTTACCAATTTTGTCAGCTGCATTTTCATTATTCTTGATGACGCAATTACGGATAGATACGTTGATTACATCAGCAATTTGGTTTGTTTTAGGTTTAGTCTTGTACTTAACTTATGGGATTAAGCATTCAAAATTAAATGATAAATAATCTAGAATTAAAACACCTTATTTCATCTGGCATGGGATTGAATAAAATTGGCCACTGCGTGCCAGCAAATTACTTGGCGCACCACGCTGAAAGCACATGTTCAAGCCAAAGTGCGGTCTTGAACAACTCGGACAAGCTGGGAGTCTAAGGAATAAATTCCTAAGACTCCTCATCTCATCCTCAGCGGCGACATGTGTTGCACACATATCACCCCAGTCACGGTGTAAAGGCTCCGCCCACCAAGTAATTTACCGGCACTCCGTTAGTTAGGAATAATTCTCAAACTAGCGAAAATAGTTACCAGCAATAGATTAAAAAAACAGGACCAATAGAATCTCAGTAATTCGATGATTGAAAAGTGCAGAAACGACAATCTCACACTAAAATAATATAGAATTAAAACACCCGCGCTTTTTGAGGGTGTTTTTTTATAGCGGTGCAAAATGTTACGCTTTTTTTCACGGAATTGATGTGTTTTTGCTGTCTAAGCATTGATATCATCAGTATTGCCAACAAATCACGGCAATTAAAACGTGGAATGGCGTGTTGCGGCGTGCTATATTTGAAAGTAATAATAACGAGTCGAGGGATAAGCAAATGGTTGAATCAGTTATGCGCCCAACAGTCATTGAGCTGTCATTGAGTGCAATTAAAGATAATATTGAGACAATTCGCACCGCCACACACGTACAGAATTTTTGGGCGGTTGTTAAGGCGAATGCGTATGGGCATGGATTAGTGCCAATGGTAAATGGGCTACGCCAAGCGCATGTTGATGGTTTTTCAGTGGCAACCCTCGATGAAGCCTTAGTTGTGCGGCAAGTTGAGCCTGAACTCCCCATTTTAGTATTGGCGTTGGTGGAACCTAAGTATGCCCAAATAATGGCCGATAATCAGATTATGGCAACAGTGGGGACACTAGCTTGGCTGAATAGCGCACAAACATATTTGCATGAAACGGCGTTGCAAGTTTCACTGGGTTTAGATACTGGAATGGGGCGAATTGGATTTGATGATCGGCATGAATTAGACGCCGCTATTGAGTTTATTGAAAAAAATTCAGCGCAATTTGAGTGGACGAGTTTGCACACGCATTTCTCGACGGCTGATTCACCAGATTTTGCGTACTTTGCGATGCAATTACAACGATGGAATAAGCTTACTGCTGGCCTAGCATTCCCGAAATACGTACATGTTGCTAATTCAGGTGCAGCCTTGTATCATCACGACGAAATAACGATGCAAACGGCGCGGATTGGTGCGTTGATGTATGGTTGGGATCCTTCAATGGGGGACTTGCAACCGAAGCTGGATTTACAACCAGTGCTGGCTTTACGTTCTCAACTAATGAACGTGAAGCAACACACTGCGGTCGACGGTGTGAGCTACGGACACCATTATTTTACGCAACCAGGTGAATGGATTGGCACGGTACCAATTGGCTATGCTGATGGGTTACCCAAACAATTGACGGGCATGCGCGTCTTAGTTGGTGGTGAACAAGCCACGATTGTGGGTGACATTGCGATGGATCAATTAATGATTAGTTTGCCACATGAATTTGCGGTTGGCACACCAGTTATTTTCTTGGGACACGATGGCACCCAAGCAATTACGATTGAAGAATGGACTGCAAAAACTGGGTTAGACCCATGGGATATTACGACCGGTTTCACTGACCGGATTACGCGTCGGTTAGTAAATTAATGTGGCGGGGCACCTAAAAATATTAATGGATTTGTTAAAATCAGAAAGCACAGTTTAGCTACGTTTATTAGCCAACAACTGAGAATACACTAAAGGAAATCACTAAAACATGAATCAGAAAGTATTTGTCATCACTGGAACTGCTGGAACGGGTAAAACAACGATTGCCCAGTATTTACACAATCAGTATCAAATGCCCCAAGTCATCACACACACGACACGGGCACCCCGCGATGGTGAAGTTGATAATCGCGATTATTATTTTGAAACGCCGGCATCATTTGAAAAGAATCATTACTTGGAAGCTGTTGAATATTCGGGTAACCGCTATGGTTCATCACGTGAAGGGGTGGAACGGGCATTCGCGAAAAATCCATTTGTTTCCATCGTTTTGGATACAAAAGGTGCAACAACTTACGCCCAAGTATTGGGGGATGAGGCGGTGATTATTTATCTCACAGTTAGCAATCACGCCGTATTAAATGAGCGCCTAGTACAACGCGGTGACGAACAAGCGCGAATAGCTAAGCGACTTGCGAGTGCTGATTATGTCCGCGATTTAGTGTTACCAGCAGATTTAGTTGGGGTAGCGCATGTAATCGTCAATGATGATTTGACGGCGACTAAACGTAAAATTGATGAATTAGTCAAGCAAGTTAGCTCGCAAAATGGTTAATTAAATAGTAAAGTTGGTACTCCATGATTGCATGGGGTATTTTTTTGGTATATCGTCAGTTTATAATGAATAAAAAATAGTTTCGTTAACGTGGTACACTAAGTGACTTACTAGCAACGCAACGATGTATTAACAAATAAAACTAATAGAACATTAAAAGGATTTTTAGGGGAGAGAAAAATTATGGCATATCGGACACCACCTTTTATGACACCGGTTGCGGTTGTCTCAATTATTTTGACGCTCAGTGCGGCTAATGTGGTAGTTAATCAAGTTTCTCATACGAACCAAGGACACCCAATTCAGCAAGTTTCCTCGGTGCCTAAATCGAGTGTAAAAGACAAATCAAGTTCGAGCGAAGATAGCAGTAGTTCAAGTTCGGACAGCTCGAGTTCATCAAGTAGTAGCGTTGATAAAAAATCAAGCAGTAGCAGTAGCAGTTCAGCTAAAGAATCTAGTCGTGAGTCTGAAGTTGAAAAATCATCAAGTAGTACGAAGCCTACGCAATCAAGTAGTCAACCAGCCGTATCAAGTAGTAAAGTTGTTGAGTCAAGTTCGTCGGCGGTTGAAGTACCAGATGATGGTACGAAGGCGCAAAACCAAACCGATCCATCAGAAAGTAATCAATAGGGGGTAACTACAATGCTGACAATTTTAGATATGGTTAACCATTATTTTGGGCTGTTTAATGTTAATACTAAATTCAAAGGGCGCTTGTATACAGTGCTTGGCTTTGGTGGTGTGTGGTATATCTTTTACATTGCGATAAGCTTTCTGACCGCACACCGTTGGTTACGTGGATTTGGTCTACTGCTGGCATTTGTAGCGCTGATGTACGTGATTTATTTGAACTTCATGTATTACTTTACGCAAAAAGACGCCAAACTGGACATTTCACCTAAAATTGAAAAAATCATGGGTGGACCACAAAATCCAGAAGTACAGAAACAGGCACGAGCAGCGGTTATTGTACCAGCACATGGCTTGTATGAACAAAAACAAGTCTTACCAACGGCAATGCAAAGCAATCCGGATGAGGAAAATAGCCTCAACCAGTTAGCTAATGACATGGCGGCAATGGGCTTAATCACAACAGATTACCAAGGCATGAGCGATGACGACTTAAGGGCGAGTTTATCGCTAAACGGGAATCAGCCGATTTATGCTAACCACCCAGGGGCAGCGATACCATATTTCCATTTAACTACTGAAGGTACGCATTTAATTGTGTATGGTGGTGTGAATGAAATGCAGGCAGTTCGCTTAGGTGAAATTATTCGAATTGGCTTGGCAGACACGAAAACCGCCTTGGCTCAATTTGATTTATTCCTTGCTTCGGTTGTATTACAAGGTGGACCAGGGAAAACTTTGGCCCGGAGTAGTTTTTTTGAACGTGACTATCCATACACTTTGAAAGTCGAAGTAGCATACGCACCTAAAAAACAATAGGTAGGGTTTATGGTTAAGATTAGTTTGAGAAACGCCAGCCGGTTATTTAGTTCCGGTGGTTTAATTCCTCTTTGACGAATGCGCAATCGCAAGGTAAACTATAGAATAGCGCTTATTGGCGACATGGTTTTTGCGTCGCTGTAGATGTGAACTGTGCCAACATAATCTTAAGTAATGCGGTTGTGGCGGTGTAGTTAGAGAGTTTTATAAAATATTTAATAAACATAGTCTCGTGGCAACCTGTCACGAAAAGATATGCTGGAGGAAATGTAACATGTCAATGATCGAATTTAAGAACGTTGAAAAGTACTATGGTGATTTTCACGCATTGAAAAATATCAATTTAGAAATTGATGATGGTGAAACAGTTGTTTTAATCGGACCTTCAGGTTCTGGTAAATCAACGTTAATCCGGACTATCAACGGTTTGGAACCAGTCCAAGCTGGCCAATTGTTAGTTAATGGTTACGATTTAGCTGACAAGAAGACTGACATGAACAAGATTCGTAAAAACGTTGGAATGGTTTTCCAACATTTTAACTTGTACGAAAACAAAACAACTTTGGAAAACATCATGTTGGCACCTCGCTTGGTGTTGCACCGTGATGAAGCTGAAAACAAGCGGATTGCACTTGAATTGTTAGACCAAGTTGGTTTAGCTGATAAGGGTGGTAACTTACCTAAGCAATTATCAGGTGGACAAAAGCAACGTGTTGCGATCGCGCGTTCATTAGCAATGAAGCCAAAGGCATTGTTGTTTGACGAACCAACTTCTGCTTTGGATCCAGAAATGATTGGGGACGTTTTGAGTGTCATGAAGGACATCGCCAAGGATTCAAGTATGACTACTTTAGTTGTGACTCACGAAATGGGCTTTGCCAAGCAAGTGGCTGACCGAGTTATTTTTATGGCAGATGGTCAAATTCTTGAAGATGATAAGACAGCTGACTTCTTTGGTGCACCTCGTGAACCACGTGCGCAACAATTCTTAAGCCAAGTGCTTAACCACTAATTGTTAGAGAATTATTTAGTGGGATGAAGAGAAAGGACTAAGGATTAGGGAATGACGAAACGATTAATCAAAATCGTAGCCTTGTTTGCTGCAGTTGCTGCCTTAATGGTAGTCGTTGCTGGTTGCGGAACAGAAGCTGCGGTCTCAAAAGCAAATCAATTAACACGGATTAAAAACGAAAAAGAAATGATTTGGGGTGTCAAAGCAGATACGAAACTATTTGGTTTGATGAACATCAAGACTGGTAACGTTGAGGGATTCGATATTGATATGGCTAAGGCCATCACCAAGCGAATTGACCCAAAGGCTAAAGCTACATTTATTCAAGTAACTTCACAAACCCGGATTCCATTGTTGAAGAACGGGAATATTGAAGGAATCATTGCAACGATGACAATTACACCTGAACGGGAAGAAGTTGTCGATTTTTCAAAACCATACTTTAATGCCGGTCAATCATTATTAGTAATGAAAAGCAGCAAAATTAAGAACATTCGCGATTTGAACCACAAGGGCGCAACTGTGCTTGGAACGGTGGGTTCAAACTCAGTTCTGAACGTTAAGAAATTTGCTCCCAAGGCACGGGTCTTGCAATTGCAAGATTACGCCCAAGCTTTAACGGCTTTGAAGTCTGGTCAAGGTGATGCTTTGACAACTGATAATGGGATTCTTTATGGGATGTCAGAAGATAACCCTAGCACGCGGGTTGTTGGTGGAACTTTCACCAAAGAACCCTATGGGATTGCAATGGATAAGGGCCAAGGCGACTTGAAAAATGCCATTAACAAAGCAATCGATGAAATTCACGCCGATGGTACTTACAACAAATTAATTGAAAAATGGTTTGGGAATGTACCTGGTTTCGATTGGAGGTCTTTGTTAAATGATTAGTATTTTTTCAAGTCACGCATCACAATTCCTTTCTGGATTTGGTTGGACATTGCTTTCAAGTGTATTGGCATTGTTCTTCTCATTACTTCTCGGATCAGGATTTGCAATCATGGAAGTTTTCCCAAACAAAGTGGCACATGCCGTTGCGCGGGTTTACATTGAAGTGTTCCGGAATATTCCACTGTTGGTAATCACGATGTTTTTCTTCGTGGTAGTTGCCAATGCCTTTAAAATTTCTGGTTTTGCCGCTGGGACAATTGGGTTGACGCTTTATACGTCAGCTTTCATTGCTGAAACAGTGCGCGCTGGTATTTTAGGCGTGGATCCAGGACAAATGGAAGGTGCCCGTGCCAATGGGATGACTTTCTGGCAAGCAATGAAGAACATTGTGTTGCCCCAAGCGTTCAAGTTAGTGATTCCACCATTGGGTAACCAATTTATTAACTTGGTTAAAAATTCATCAATCTTAGCGTTCGTTGCTGGTGGTGATTTAATGTACCAAGGGAATGAAATTGCTTCAACAACTTTTAATACTGTTTCCACATATATTATCGTAGCGGTGTTCTACTTGATTATCACAATGCCACTTAGTTACTATATGCGTCACTTAGAAAAGAAATTGGCCTAGGGAGGGGTAAAATAAAATGCAAAATCTTATTGATGCCTACTCTTGGGTTAATATCAGTTACTTACTTAAAGGTTTGTGGGTCACAATTGAAGTTTCAATCATCGCGGTTATTTTAAGTTTCGTGATTGGCTCGATTTTTGGGGTTATCCGTTATAACAATATTCCCGTTGTGTCAAAAGTCGTAGGTTTTATCATTGACGTGATTCGGAACTTGCCATTGCTTTTAATCATCTTCTTTACGTACTTCGGTCTACCTAACTTTGGGATTCACATGAGTATTATGACTTCTGCTGTTAGTGCCTTAACGATTTTTGAATCAATGATGATTGCTGAAATCGTGCGGGCCGGGATTGTCGGTGTACCATTAGGTCAAACTGAAGGTGCACTTGCTAACGGGATGACTCGTAGTCAAGCAATGTGGCACATCATTTTGCCACAAGCTTACAAAAAGATGATTCCACCATTGGTGAGTCAATTTATTTCATTGATTAAGGATACTTCATTGGCAACGATCATTGTCTTGCCAGAATTGATGTATCACGCGCAAATCATTTACGGTCAAAATAATAACTACATTATTCCAATGTTTATCGCCGTGGCGATTATGTACTTCATTGTGAACTATGCATTGTCATTAGTTGGTCGTTGGTTTGATAAAAAGCTTAAATAATACAAAAGGCAGCCGAACACGTTCGGTTGCCTTTTTCCATACCTTGATTCAGGGTGTATGATAAGTGGGCGCTATTCCGTCTAATGTGGGATTGAATAAACTTGATCACTTCGTGTCTGGAAATTACTTGGCGCACTGCGCTGGAAGCAACCTCACAAGCCAAAATACGGTCTTGTGAGGTTCGGACAAGCTGGGACTCTAAGGAATAAATTCCTAAGAGTCCTCATCTTATCCTCAGCGGAAATATGTGTTTCACACATATTCCCCCAGTCGCGGTGTAAAGGCTACGCCCGCCAAGCAATTTCCAGCCACTGCGCTAGCTAGTAATAATGCTCAAACTAGCAAAAACAGTCGTAGGGTGTAGATTCAATCAAATTTGGTATCCCTGAGTTGGCGATGTGCTCAAAACTAGGGCCTAAGGTGTTTTCCGTGGGGCGTGAGCATTCTTAAACAAAAATACAGAAATGAGAATCCCGCGCTAGAATAAATAGCGCCGATAACTGTCATTGCGTACCATAGTAACGAAACCATAGAGTATATCGATAGTGTGGCGTTAATTGAATATCATTGATTGTGCTAACTAACGAAGTGCCTAAGGAATCCACTTGGCTTCCATCATGGTGCGCCAAGTGGATTCTGTGGTACGAAGTGGCAATTTGCAAAATGAGCCATATAAATTTGAATATTCTTAGAAGTTATTGTGGAGGTAAATAAGAAAACTTTAATGAACATAGTGGCTGTAACTGTGATAAATATTGAAGAAAATATGTAATGTTCACATTTACCCTTTTATTATGAGAATTTTTTTAGTAAACTAATGATATTGTATTTTTAATAGGATTTTAATTGAAAACGAAGTGTGAGATATAAAACTATGAATGAAGAAACTTTATTATCAATCAACGGTGTCTCAACGGCTTTCAAAATCAACGGTGACTACTACACGGCCATTGATAATGTGAGCCTTGAATTACACCGTGACGAAGTGCTTGCCATTGTTGGTGAGTCAGGTTCAGGTAAGTCTACTTTGGCAACGACTGTCATTGGCTTACACAATATGAACGCAACTAAGATTACCGGTGAAATTAATTTTGACGGTAAAGAAATCTTAGAATTATCAGAAGATGAATTTAACGATATTCGTGGTTCAGAAATCGGTATGATTTTCCAAGATCCGCTGGCTGCTTTGAATCCATTGATGCGTATTGGTGACCAAATTAAGGAAAACCTTGATGTGCACACTGATATGACTGAAACGGAAAAAGAAGCACGTGTGCATGAATTGATTGAGCAAGTTGGGATTCCACATCCAGATCGTGTTGCGCGTCAATTCCCACACCAACTTTCTGGTGGGATGCGTCAACGGATTATCATTGCGATTGCAATTGCTAACAAACCAGAATTGATTATCGCCGATGAACCAACGACCGCCTTGGATGTTACAATCCAAGCGCAAATTTTGGACTTGTTGAAAGACATCCAAAAAGAAAACCACGCTGGGATTATTTTGATTACCCACGATTTAGGTGTTGTGGCTGAAGTTGCTGATACAGTGGCCGTTATGTATGCCGGTGAAATTGTTGAACAAGGTCCAGTGGACATTATCTTTAACAATGCTAAGCACCCATACACCCGTTCATTGCTTCGTGCGATGCCAACACTTGAATCTGAAAATGACGAGTTATACGTTATTGAAGGTTCAGTGCCACCATTGACGAAGATGGATCGGACAACTGACTTGTTCGCACCCCGGATTCCATGGGTACCAGTGCAACCAGGTCATCCAGAATTAGTTGAAGTTGAACCTAATCACCTTGTACGTGGTGAAAGCTGGAAGCAATTTAAGTTTAAAGACGAAATTTAGTAGGGTAGAGGAGAAACAATTAAATGAGTGCATTAATTGAAATTAAAAATTTAAAAGTCCACTACCCAATTCGTTCTGGTTTTTGGAACCGGGTATCGGACTACGTTTACGCCGCTGATGGTGTAACTTTTGAAATCGAAGCGGGTAAAACATACGGTTTGGTTGGTGAATCAGGTTCTGGTAAGTCAACAATTGGTAAAGCAATTGTTGGGTTGGAAAAGGTCACTAGTGGCCAAATCATTTACCAAGGGCAAGATGTTACTAAGCCAGCAGTACGTCGTCGGATGAAGTACAACAAGGACGTCCAAATGATTTTCCAAGATTCATTGTCATCATTGAATCCTAAGAAGCGTATCTACGATATTATCGCAGAACCAATTCGCAACTTTGAAAGTCTTGATAAAGCTGCTGAAAAGAAGCGCGTGGCAGAATTGTTGGACATTGTTGGTTTATCCACTGGCGCAATGTACCAATATCCCCACCAATTCTCTGGTGGACAACGACAACGGATTGGTATCGCCCGTGCGATTGCCACTAATCCTAAATTGATTGTTGCTGATGAACCAGTTTCAGCCTTGGATTTATCAATCCAAGCGCAAGTATTGAACTTCATGAAGCGGATTCAAAAAGAATTAGGTATTTCATTCTTGTTCATTTCACATGACTTGGGTGTTGTTCGTCACATGACTGAAAATATTGCCATCATGCACCTCGGCCGGTTCGTTGAACTCGGAACTCGAGATGATATTTATAAGAACCCCCAACACATTTATACAAAACGTTTGCTTTCAGCGATTCCGCAAATTGATATCGCTAACCGTGAAGAAAATAAAGCTGAACGGGCACAAATTGAAAAGCAATATCAGGAAGATCGTAGTCAATTCTACGACAAAGATGGTTTAGCTTACCCAATGCACCAAATTTCACCAACGCACTGGGTATCTTCACCTGAAGCAACTACGGAAGGAGACGCTAAGTAATATGTGGAAAACAATTTTACGGCGGGTCTTAATTATGATTCCGCAAATCATTATTTTGTCAGCCTTAGTGTTCATGCTTGCTAAGTTGATGCCTGGGGATCCTTTCTCAGGTTCAATCGGACCAAACACTGACCCTAAGCAAGTCGAAGCTTTGAAGCGTGCGGCTGGGTTATTTGACCCATGGTACACACAATACTGGCACTGGGTACAAAACTTGTTCCATGGTGACTTAGGTCAAAGTTATGCACAAAAGCAACCCGTTGCCACAATTCTTGGTAACCGGATTGGTAATACTGTCTGGCTTTCATTGTTGACGTTGATTATTTCTTACGCAGTTGCCATTCCTTTGGGTATGACAGCTGGACGTTTTGAAGGTTCACGTCGCGATCGCGGGATTGTGATTTTTAACTTTATCACTTTCGGTGTGCCATCATTCGTTGTGTTCTTGCTTGGTTTATTCTTCTTTGGTTACCAATTAGGAATCTTCCCAACCGCTGGGACAATCAATCCCGATGCAACTGGATTAATCCAAGAGTTCTTCTCACGGATTTATCACATGATTTTACCAGCTGCTTTAGCGGGTATTATTGGGACAACAAGTACAATTCAATACTTACGTTCAGAAATTATTGATTCAAAATCACAAGATTATGTGCGGACTGCACGTGCCAAAGGTGTACCAACACACAAGGTTTACTCACGTCACATTTTCCGTAACTCATTGTTACCAATCGCGGCCTTTGCTGGTTTCCAAATTACTGGTTTAATCGGTGGTTCAGTGGTTGTTGAAAATGTGTTCTCATATCCTGGGATGGGTCAATTGTTCTTAACTTCAATTGTTACTCGTGACTATTCAGTGGTTACCGCCATTGTCTTGTTCACTGGGATCTTAGCATTGTTGGGTTCATTACTCTCAGATATTATCATGAGTATTGTTGATCCACGAATTCGTATCGAATAGAAAGGAGGCTATAAATCAATGTCTGAAAAACAAGAAAAAAACGAAACTTTAGTAGATACACCACGAACTATTAAAGAAGTTGACGAAAAAGATGTGGTTGTTAGTGCTCCTTCTGGTATTAGCACAATCATACGTGAATTTAAACGAGATAAAACAGCCCTCGTCGCTGCAATTCTCTTGATTGTCATCTTTTTGACAATCATTATCTGGTCATTCTTCATCTCAAAGGAAACCGTAACGTCTGTTAGCATCATGGATCAATATTTGACACCTGGTACTGATGGCCACCTTTTAGGAACTGATGAACAAGGTCGTGACATTGTTAGCATGTTAATTGCCTCAGCCCGTAATTCATTGATGATTGCCTTCATGATTACCTTAATTGGTCAATTCTTTGGGATTATCATTGGAACGGTTACTGGTTACTTCCGCGGAATCGTTGATACAATCATCATGCGTATCATTGATTTCTGGACAGTGTTACCATTCTTGATGATTATCATCGTGTTGGTATCAATTGTTACTAAGTACAATGAATGGACTTTGATCTGGATTATTGGTTTATTCTCATGGCAAGGGACAACACGTTTGATTCGTTCAAAGGTGTTATCAGAAGCTGATCGTGACTATGTGCGCGCATCAAAAACTTCTGGCTCAAGTAATTTCATGATTATCTTCCGCGAAATTTTGCCTAACTTGGCATCAATCATCATCGTTGATTCAACTTTGACTTTCGCCGGTAACATCGGGATTGAAACTACATTGTCATTCTTGGGCTTCGGTTTACCAAATGGTACGCCATCGCTTGGGACAATGATCTCAGCTGCGACTGACCCAGATGTCTTGTCTTCTAAGCCATACGTTTGGGCACCAGCAGCCTTACTTATTATCGTAATTACCGTTGGTATCTCATTCGTTGGACAAGTACTCCGTCGGACGGCTGATGCACGTCAACGTTTAGGTTAATAACAAAATTAATGTCGATTAGCTATGTTTAGCTGATGGCACGATAAAGCACCAGTAGCCCTTATACGGTTACTGGTGCTTTTTTCGTTCTGTTCTGTTTGACATGAAATTTATAAAATGTGATGAGATGTATGATGCCACTGCGTGCCTGAAAATCACATTGTGCACCGAGAATGGAAGCACATGCCCAAGCCAAAGGGCGGTCTTGGGCAATTCGGGATAGCTGGCAGTCTAATGGCTAAAGCCAAAAGACTGCTCACATTTGTAGCTACGCTGGACAAATAAGGCCCGGTCGGCTCTACCCTCAGCGACAAACCCGACACGTGGTGTCAGGTTCGTCCCATTTCGGTGTAAAGCCTGCCGGCCACAAAGTGATTTTCAGTCACTCCGCTAGATAAGCGTGGAATTATTAATTACCGCTAAACTTGCAGCGACAAGGATTGCGGGCATATTACTAGTCAGATTGCCTGCTCAAACTAACGAAGAGGCTGGAACCAGGCTGGACTTTAGCTCGCACCGTGATGGCATAATCAGTAACGGGTTTCGTTACAGATTATGGATTTGTGAAGATGGTTACCGCGTTAGCGAACCAAGCTTCGCAAACATTTGAAGACCGCACTGTGGCTTCAAATGCTTGTCTTCCATCACGGTGTCCAGACTGGTTCCAGCCTCGTAGTGGGAATCAATCTGAGACACATATCCAAATTCCACGGTGGAATAAATAGCGCCTTAACAGTCCGTGGCACTCCGGCTTGGTTCTTTAGGTATGCCACTAACATGGAAGAATGTTTTATTTACTAATATTCTAATATTTAGTATCTTCTTAGAATCTTCACATTTTAAGAATATCGACCTGTGATGGGCATTTTGTAGGATAAAACGGAGTAGAAGAACAAAAAGCTGGTAAATGAAAGCGTATTTAATGTGAATGTTTGAATAAAATATGAATAAAGTGAGAATTGTATTAAAAAACCATTGCAACATTAAAATTTCTCTGCTAATATAAATCTCATAGGAAAATTCAACTTTAAACAAGGCGAATTATTTGGACATTAAATTTATGTAGGAAAGCAAGGGGATTTACAATTATGAAGAAATCTACAAAATATCTCGCAGGATTTGTAACTGCGGCAGCATTGTTCTCAGCAGTGCTTGCAGGTTGTGGCAACAAGTCATCAGACGAAAAGGCATCTACTGCCACTGTTGGTGATTTGAAGGTCGCTTACGACAACAAGGCAAAGGCCATTAAAGATGGTAATTTGAATGTTGCGATGGTACAAGATACTCCATTTGAAGGAATCTTTGCTTCTGAATTATCAAATTCACAAACTGATTCATACTTAGCAGAACCTTTGACTGCCGTTGGTGGTTCAATCTTTGCTACTGATGATTCATTCAAGATTGTTGACGGTGGTGCCGCTGACATTAAACTTGATAAGGCAAGCAAGACAGCTGTTATTACTTTACACAAAGACTTGAAGTGGTCAGACGGTAAGGCTGTTACTGCCAAGGATTTGGAATTTGCTTATGAATTGACTGCTAACCCAGATTACGGTTCATCACGTTATACTGATTCCCTTGCTAACATTAAAGGTTTAGCTGATTTCAACAAGGGTAAAACTAAGACTATCTCAGGTCTTACTTATCCTAAGGGTGAAAACGGTAACCAATTGAAGATTCAATTCGACAAGATGACGCCTGGTATGTGGCAATCTGGTTCAGGTTACTACCTCGAATCTGCTGAACCATACCACTACTTGAAGGGTATCCAACCTAAGAAGCTTGCTGCTTCAAAGGAACTTCGTCAAGCACCACTTTCATACGGCCCATACAAGGTTTCTAAGGTCGTTGCTGGTCAATCAGTAACATATGTACCAAACGAATACTACTACGGCTCAAAGGCTAAGCTCAAGCAAATCACGACATCTGTTGTGTCAACTTCATCTGCAGCCGCAGCATTGAAGGCTAAGAAGTATGATGTTGCGTACCAAGCACCATCAACTGCTTACCCAAATGTTAAAAAGCTTACTGACTACGTGCAAACTGGTCAACAATCACTTTCATTCTCATACATGGCATTCAACTTGGGTCACTTTGACGCCAAGAAGAGTGAAAACGTAATGGATCGTAAGACTCCAGTTCAAGATAAGAACTTGCGTCAAGCAATGGGTTACGCAATGAACGTTGATGAAGTTAACAAGAAGTTCAACAACGGTCTTGCAACTCGTGCCAACTCAACAATCGTGCCTGTCTTTGAAAAGTTCAATGACAAGGATGTCAAGGGCTTCCCATTGGATCTTAAGAAGGCTAACTCAATTCTTGATAAGGCCGGTTACAAGTGGCAATCAGGTAAAGAAGGCGACGGTTACCGTTTAGACAAGGATGGCAAGCCATTCAAGTTGGTTTACTTTGCTCGTTCAGGTAACTCAAATGCTGAAGCCGTTGCACAAAACTACATCCAACAATGGAAGAAGATCGGTGTGCACGTTGCGTTGTACCACGATCGTTTACAAGACTTCAACACTTGGGCACAAGTTATGACAACTGGTACAGCCCAAGATTGGGACTTGATGGGTGGTTCATGGTCAGTATCATCTGATCCTTCACAAATGGACTTATACTCAAAGGGTGCTCCATACAACTTCGGTCACTTCACTACACCTGAATTGACTAAGTTACTTGATAACGTTGATGGCCAAGCTGCCTTGACTGAATCAAACCGTAAGGAAGCATTTGATAAGTACCAAGAATACATGCAAGATCAAGCTGCAGTTATCCCAACTTCATTCTCACTTGACTGGTTCCCAGTTAACGAACGTGTAATTGGCTGGACTAACTCACACGCTTCTGACCAAACTCGTTGGGCAGATATCGCGGTGTCAGCTGCAAAAACTAAGTAATTTCGCATTACTTTAGATAAATAAGTAATATAATTAAGGAGGTTGGACAAATACGTCCAACTTCCTTTTTTTAATTAATTCAAATGGAGGAACAATAATGACACGACTGCAAGATGACTTTTACACAGCGATTAATGAAAAATGGTTGGCTGAAACTGAAATTCCAAGTGATCGTCCCCGGATTGGTTCATTTGATGAACTTGGGATTAAGATTGAAAAAACCGAATTGGCTGATTTTGGTGCCATGCGCGATGGTGAAACACCCGCGGGCTTGATGGGTGAGTTTATTAAATTTTACCGTCTCGCTAGTGATTGGACGAAGCGGGATGCTGATGGGGCTGTTCCTTTGAAGCCTTGGTTAGCTAAGGTGACGGCGCTCAATAACCTGCAAGACTTGCAAGCTAACTTGTTGAGCTTCAGCTTCCAAGGTTTGCCAACTGGTGTACCAGCCTACGTTGACCAAGATATGAAGAACACGGAACGTAACATTTTGAATGTTGGTTCATTTAGTCAAATCCTACCTGATACAACTTACTACACCGATGATAATGAACAAGGCCCTGAATTACTTAAAGTGTGGGCTGCTTCAACCGTTAAGTTATTGGTCATGGCTGGCTATGATGAAGCTGAAGCAACTAAACTGGCTGACGATGCGGTAGCTTTCGATAAGTTAGCTGTCCCATTTGTTCTTTCAAATGAAGAAAAGAGTGATTATTGGAAACTTTACAATCCAATTGCTTTTGATGAATTTACAGCGAAGGTTAAGAACCTCGACTTAGCAACGTTCTTTAAGGCCTTAGTTGATGGTGAACCAGATATCGTGAATGTTGGTGAAGTGAAGTTCTGGGATCACTATGATGAAATTGTTAACGAAGCAAACTTTAGTTTGATGAAAGCTTCATTTATCACGAAAACGGTGCGGGCATTTGCCGGTTACCTGAGCGAAGAAATGCGCCAAGAAGCTGGTGTGTTTGGCCGGACAATGAGTGGTACTGAAGCCGCACCGAGCCAAGAAAAAGCCGCTTTACGTTTGGCACATGGGGCGTTTGATCCAGTTGTTGGTGATTACTATGGTCGTAAGTACTTTGGTGAAACGGCCAAAGCTGATGTCTTAGACATGGTTAAGAAGATGATTGCGGTGTACGAAAACCGCCTCGCTCAAAATACGTGGCTCAGTGAAGCAACGAAGCAAAAGGCAGTCTTGAAGTTATCAACAATCGGTTTGAACGTTGGGTACCCTGACAAGATTCCAGCCCGTTATTCACAATTTATTGTGGACGAAGATGCAAGCTTGCTCGACAATGCGTTGAAGTTTAGCGAATTTGATAACCGGCATGCCTTTGCCCAATTTAAAGAAAAGCCTAATACGGATGAATGGGAAATGCCGGCAGATATGGTAAATGCGTATTACCACCCATTCCACAACATTATCGTGTTCCCAGCCGCTATCTTGCAAGCACCGTTCTACAGCTTAGAACAAAGCAAGTCAGCGAACTATGGTGGTATTGGTGCGGTGATTGCGCATGAAATTTCACACGCATTTGACACGAACGGGGCGCGCTTTGATGAAAAAGGTAACTTGAATTCATGGTGGACCGACGAAGATTTTGCGGCCTTTGAAAAACGCTCTGAAGCAATGATTAACGAATTTGACGGTTTGGAAATTAGTGGTGCCAAAATTAATGGGCACCTGGTGGTTTCTGAAAACGTTGCTGACGTTGGTGGTATGAGTGCGGCGCTTGAAGCTGCCAAGGGTGAAGATGAAGTTAATTTAGCGGACTTCTTTGGTAACTGGGCAACGGTTTGGCGTAACAAGGCCAATGATGATTTCATGAAGTTAATGGCGGCGGTTGATGTGCACGCACCCGCACCATTACGGGCAAATGTCCAAGTTTCTAACTTTGAAGATTTCTTTGTAACATTTAACGTTACGGCAGATGATGGTATGTGGCGAGCACCAGCAGACCGCGTCCAAATCTGGTAAAATACAATTAATGGCAACTAGTCCCACGGGGCTAGTTTGTCGTACATAATGAATCGCGAGCGGGGTAATGAATGATGGTACGCATCCAAGATGATTTCTACACAGCGATTAATCAAGCATGGCTAGATGAAGTTGAGTTAGCACCTGACCAAGTCCAACGTGGGAGCTTTAGTGATTTAACCGCTGAAAATGAACGGCGAGTACAGGCAATCTTGACTGATAATAATGAAGATCATCTTGCACTCCAAGGAGCCAAACAATTATATGCAATCGCACTTGATTATGAACGCCGTGAGGATGATGGTCCATTTCCAGTGCAACCAATGGCCGAAAAAATTCTCAAGTTACGCGACTTAGCTGAGTTACAGGAACAGGCAGCAGAATTTATTTTTGCTGATGTCAGTACGCCGTTTAGCTTTCATGTTGCCGCTGACATGAGAAATACGAACATCCATGTCTTGTATGCTGATGCACCACGAACGATTATGCCAGACACGGCGTATTACGTCGATGATAACCCTGAAGCAGAACACCTAATTGAAAGCTGGATTGAACAAGCATTTGATGTGCTCGCGCGGTTTGGTTTTGAAAATACGGATATTGGTAAGCTGATTGAGAATGCGCTCGTGTTTGACAAGCTCCTTTCGGCGGCAATTATGACAACCACGGAAGCTGATGATCCTTGGAACCATTATCACCCCACGACATTGGCTGATTTTAATACGCATAGTCAGTTTGTTGATTTAGGTGGACTGACGGCACAATTAGTTGGCCACCAAGTTACTAAAGTTGTCATTCAGCAACAGCGTTACTGGTCGAACTTCGATGAATTGGTTAATCCACAGACTTTTCCACTGATTAAAAGTTGGATGTTGATTAAGGCACTAGTTAATGCAACGCCGTACTTATCGGAAAGTTTACGCCAAGCAGGTGGTCAATACAATTTAGCTTTAACGGGGGCTAAAGCATTAGTTGAACCACGGCGAGCGGCATTTGAAGTGGTCAATGATATTTTTGGTGAAGCGTTAGGGATGATGTATGCTCAGCGGCACTTTAGTAGCGTGGCACACGAAAATGTGACCGCAATGATTACGGCAATCAGCGCTGCCTATCAAGATCAACTGGCAGCTAATGACTGGCTCAGTGCAAACACTAAGCAACAAGCGCGATTGAAACTGGCGGAGATGACGGTAAGAGTTGGGGCACCAACGCAACTACCGCGTTATTATGCACAATTAACCGTTGATGTGACCGCAAGTTATTACATTAATGTCCAAAATCTGCGGGCGATAAAACGGCAAGCGTATTTTGCTAAGGCTGATTTGCCAGTCGATAAGGCAGCGTGGCACATGGCTGCGCACCGCGTAAACGCATATTACGACGGGCCGCGTAACGAGATTGTATTCCCTGCAGGAATCCTACAGTGGCCATTCTACGACGTAAAACAAGATGTGGCGGCTAACTATGGTGGAATTGGGACAATCATTGCCCATGAAATGACGCATGCCTTAGATGATAAGGGATCGCATCTGGATGCCACGGGTAGTTTGAGCAATTGGTGGCAAACAGCGGATTATCAAGCATTTAAAAAGCGGACGCTGATTTTGGAAAAACAGTTTGAGCAGCAAGTGGCAAATGGCGTGACCGTCAACGCCCAGCAAACGTTGGCAGAAAATGTAGCTGATAACGGCGGCGTCACAGTTGCCCTAGCAGCGTTAAAAAATGTCATGGGTAGTGATGCCAATTTAGCACCATTTTTTGCAAGTTTTGCCCGCATTTGGCGCAAGCAGGCAACCCCAGACTATTGGCGCTTACGTGGAGCAGTGGATGTGCATAGCCCAGCCCAGCTCCGGGTTAATATTACGTTAAGTAACTTTAGCGAATTTTTTACGACGTACGATATCAAAGCTGGGGATGCAATGTGGCGCGCGCCGCAAGAGCGTATGCATATCTGGTAATTTAGTGAGCTCTATGCTGTCTGACGTGGAATTAAGTAAAATTGGCCACTCCGTTAGTTAGGAAAAATTCTCGTAAACAAAAGTACAAAATTGAGAATCCCACGCTACAATAAATAGTACATTTAATGTTGAAGGATGGGCGGAACGAATGGGATTCCGTTGCCGTCCTTTTTATTTTGGTGACTAAAAGAAATTTGACCGGTTTTATGTTAGGAAGTTAATATTATATATATAATAATTTTATATTGAAAATTCATATTTTTATTTGAGAAAAAAGTGCTATTCCTTGAAAATATATGTTAAAATCATAATCATATTTTAATTTTACTTTGCTTTTGCAACTACAGCGCTAGTGCTATTAATTCAAGTGTTGAACTTTTTACTTTTACTACGTGCCACGAAATTTGCTTTTCGCATCATGATGGAAGCTAAGTTTTCTAAACCTGCAGTTGAAGCGAGTAAACCTATTATTAAAATATAATCAAAAAATAGGTGAGGAGAAAGCCATGAGTGACAAAAAAAGTGTCAAACTGAACCGCGACTTAGGTCTGCCTTCAGCGTTGTCTCTAGTTATCGGTACGATTATCGGTGTAGGGATTTTTATTCGACAAGCAACAGTTTTGAAGGAAACTGGTTCCACCTCCATGGCTTTACTCGCGTGGATTATCGGTGGGGTAATCACGTTAACAGCTGGCCTAAGTGTCGCTGAAATTGCATCAAAAATGCCGCACGCTGGTGGATTATATTCGTACATGGAACATATCTATGGCCGACTTTGGGGTTTCTTATCGGGCTGGATGCAAGTAATTGTCTACGGTCCAGCGATGATTGCATCATTAGGTGTATATTTAGCAATTTTATTAGCAGAATTTTTCCATTTTAATCATGCTTGGCAACTACCATTGTCGATTGTGGTTGTGTTATTAGTTGGTGGCTTGAATTTATTGGCCAACCGTTTCGGGGCAACATTTGCCATTGTTACCGTGATTGGGAAAGCCATTCCGATTACAGCAATTATTGTCTTCGGGCTGTTTTTCGGTGATCAACACGCCATTGGTCAAAGTGTCCAAGTTGTCCAAGAGCACGTTGGTAACTTTGGGGTGGCAGTGTTAGGAACTTTGTACGCCTACGATGGCTGGATTTTAGTTACGAACTTAGGTGAAGAACTAAAGAACCCACGCAAAATGTTGCCAAAAGCAATTGTCTTCGGGATTCTTGCGGTCATAGTTGTGTATGTACTAGTAACATTTGCAACTTTCAAGTCTGTTAATGTTGATGTGATTGCAACTAAGGGGGATGATGCGATTCCATACTTAGTAACATCAGCCTTTGGTCAAATAGGCGGGAAAATTCTTTCAATTGGGATTATTATTTCAATTGCTGGGGCAATGAACGGTAAGTTAATGTCATTCCCACGGTTAATGTTTGCGATGGCGCGTGACCACGAATTGCCTTTCCACAAGCAATTGGGTTACTTGAATATGAAGTCGCAAGCCCCAACGCACGCTACGTTGGCAACCATGGGAATTGCACTATTTATGATTGTTTTCTCAAATGCCGACTGGTTATCAGCCAAAGCAATTTTCATCGTGTATGTTTTCTACGTGATGATTTTCGTGGGTATCTTCCTATTACGGAAACGTGAAGGCGTGGATAAAAGTAAGTTTACGGTGCCGTTGTATCCCCTGACACCAATTGTGGCAATTGTTGGTGCGGTCTTCGTGTTATATAACGAAGTGATTACCGATGTCGAAGGTGTCCTACTTTCATTAGGATTCGTCTTGCTGGGTGTGCCAGTGTATTACTGGAAAAAGCGGCAACAAAAGCGCGATGGTTTCGTGCGTGAAATTCGTAATCTTGAAGATGATGAAGAAGAAGCTGTTACAGAATAACGATATATTAAAAATCCCGATTTCTACCTTACTATGATAAGGAGAAATCGGGATTTTTTTTTGCAAGTGGATAGCCTGGGGATAAGTGGATTTGTGGATAAAAATAGCGCTAGAGGTTTTCCACAAGTGGATAACTCATAACGTTACTATTGGTTCTATTTTTTCATGCTACTGTGCTCTGTGGTTGGTAACTGTCTTTCGCTAGTTTGAGTATTATTCCTAACTAACGGAGTGTCGGTAAATTACTTGGCGGTCGCAGACTTTACACCGCGACTGGGGTGATATGTGTGTAACACATGTCGCCGCTGAGGATGAGATGAGGACTCTTGGGGATTTATTCCCCTAGGGTCCCAGCTTATCCGAGTTGTTCAAGACCGCACTTTGGCTTGAACATGAGCTTCCAGCGTGGTGCGCCAAGTAATTTACTGACACGTAGTGACCAAGTTTATTCAATCCCACGTCAGACGTAATAAAGCAACACTATTTCACTAAATAGACGCGTTCATCAATCAAATCAAAGGTGTGGTAATGGGCATTGAGTTCGGGGATTTCCTCGAGCGAAGCGGTTTGCCAGAATTCCTTTGAATCGGTTGCCCCGTTTTTTTCGCCAATAACGATGAAAGTAGCCGCGGGATACTGATTACGAATGGTGTTTAGTACATCCACATCGATGGTCACGCCATCTGGTGACCATGACATAATGATGTAAGTGACCGTTGCCCCGTATTTTTCAAGGGCTGCAAGGGCATCTAACGCTTCGATGTGCGTGACAGGCTGTGCACCAGTCGCGTTTTCTTGCTTCCAGCTAGTATCATCGGTCGCATAGACAACTTGTTTGGGATTGCGCGCGCGTAGTCCAGCCGAGATATAACCGTTACCTGCCATTAGTTCCAAGACGCTGCCACCAGCGGTATAAGTGCTTAAATCGCCTAAGAAGCTTGAATTGGTGTACGCCCACATGCCATAAGTTGTGGATAAGTAATCACGGAAGTCCCGTAATAATTTATCGAGCTTTGGTAAACCACTTGAGAGCTTATCCCATTCAAGATCACCTTGAGCATCCCCAGCAGGATAAATTGCGGCCAGCTTGGTGAAGATGGTATTTTGAATATCATCTGGTAATAGTAAAGGTGGTAATGGTTGTGGCGCCATTTTCTGACTGATTAAACGATCTGCTTGGAGCGCATTGTTAATCAGTAATTTAATTTGTGGGTAGTCGCTATACAAATCCGCAAAATATTGGAGTTGTTCAATGTAGGGTTTCACCACGCTTTGTTTAACTTGTTTTTTTAATTTCTTGAGTTGTTTTGGATTCATTAATTATGACCTATTATGAGAACAAATCGAGTTCTTCTTGGTGATCGATTGGAATAATGGCATCGCGGCCAGCTTTTCCGTGGACATAGCCATCGATTAGTTGGAAAATTTCATAGCGATCTTGATTATCAAGTGGTTCGTGGTTAAAAGTTAACCGACTACCTGATAAGAAGAGCATCGCAATATCAATTTCCTCGTGATCGATTTTACCAACTAGATAGTCTAGTGAAACGTTAAAGTATTCAGCTAACTTACGGACTTCAATATAGGAAGGAGTTCGGATACCACGTTCCCAGTTACCAATCTGCGATGAGGTATTAGGCTTTTCGTCTGAAGTAAGCTGTTCATTTAAAGCCTCGGCAAGGACTTCTAAAGTAATATGCCGTCCACGGCGCAAGGCGCGTAGTCGTTCTGGGAACATAGTGAACCTCCTAATGATTGTTGGTTATTTTACAAATTGCTCAGTGACATCTAAGAAGTCTTGGACGTCCTTAGCGACTAAGTCAGCACCAGCTTGCCAGAAATCTGGCTTGGTTAAGTCAACGCCGAGGTGCTTTTGGGCAAGGTCTTCGGTTGACATGTTGGCAGTATCTCGAAGCAAGGCGATGTATTGATCTTCAAAGTTTTCGGTCTTTTGTGCCTGAGCATAAATTCCTAAACTAAATAAGAACCCGAATGTGTAAGGGAAGTTATAGAAAGGTACATCATCAATGTAGAAGTGCAATTTACTTGCCCAGAAGTGTGGGTGCAATTTGTCGAGCGCGCCATCAAAGGCTTCTTCTTGGGCTTCGGTCATTAATTGATTTAATTCAGCTGGGGTGACCAGCTTTTGTTGGCGTAATTTGTAGAATTTATTTTCAAACAAGTAACGCGCATGAATATTCATCATCATTGCGACGGGGTTGTTTAGCTTGGCGTCTAACAAAGTAACGCGTTCAGCATCTGAAGTTGCGGCTTGCAGTTTAGCATCATTTACCACGAGTTCGGCAAATGTTGATGCAGTTTCGGCGACGTTCATCGCATAGCCACCACGCCAAAATGGTAAGTCAGTTAAGACTGAAGTGTGGAATGAGTGACCAAGTTCATGGGCAATCGTTGAGGCATCATTTGGCGAACCAGTGAACGTTAAGAAAATCCGTGATTCGCCAAGTTCAGGGACCGCTTCCATATAACCACCGGGTTGTTTTCCGGGGCGGTTTTCTGATTCAATCCAGTTGTTTTCAAAGGCCCGCTTAGCTAAAGCGGCCATTTTAGGTGAGAATTTGGCGAAATTAGCCATGATGAATTCAGCGGCATCGTCGTAGCTCAAGTCCTTAGCTTCAAAGTCACCAGCATGGATGGGCGCGTAAATATCTTGGAATCCGAGCGCTTCTTTACCCATGAGTTGGGCTTTCCGTACGAAATATTTTTTCAACATTTCTTTGTTCTTAGAAACAGTATCCCACATCGCGTCCAACGTTGCTTGGCTCATCCGGTTTAAGTGTAATGGTAATTTCAAGTAGTCTTTAGTGCCGTGAGCTTTGTAGTTAGTCAAACGGAAGCCAGCAAGGTGGTTCAATGTATCGCCCACTAAGCCTTCCGCATCGCCCCACATTTTTTCGTAACCGGCGAGTAAGTTTTCACGAACTTTGGCATCGGGATAACCTTCTAAGTGGTTTAACGCTTGCCCAGCTGAAATGGTTGTCGTAACCCCATTTTCATCAGTGAAAGGCATACTTAAGCCAGCAGCAATTGTGTCATAGTGGGAACTCCAAGCTGAGTAACCATCAAGTTCGAGTTGCGTAATCAAGTTTTCAGTGGCGTCATCGAGGAGTTCACCGGCTTCTTGGCGCATTTCGTTCAAGTTGAAAACAATTTCCTTTAACGCTGGAATCGCAATAATGGCCGCCCAATTGGTGGCGTCGATGTTGGCTAGCAGCTTTTTGAATTTTGCTGAAGGATCAGCGTATTGCGCTTTTAAGTTATCGACTTCGGCATTTTTAGCGGTTAAATTTGTGTTTGAGAAATCATCAGAAATCAACGCACTCACGAAGACTGATACTTGTAATAAGCCGGCTTCGATAGTTTGGGCTTCGTTAGTTAACGCAACGAAGGTGGCAAATGCTGGTGCGTCAGCTGTGACATCAAAATTTTGAATGGTTGTGCTAAAATCTTGAATTTGCAGCGCAATTAAGCTCATTTTATCTGCAAGTTGGGGTGAATCAACACCGCCAGGGAAAATGCTGTCAAGATCCCAGTTTTGTGAGTAGGTCATGTATGGTTCCTCCATCGTATATATAAGTATTATTATAACATTTTAATATTATTAAGGCTTGGGAAAACATGGCGCTAATAAACGAATAGTGGTAGAATTATCCATTATATTGTTAATGGTGTTAATTAGTTAGCGTGCATGGATTTAATAATTAGTAGCTTTGATAGTTTACAGGGAAGGCTACTACCACTGCGTACCGGTAAATCACTTGGTGCACCACGGAATTAGCAGCAATTAAATAACAAAAACATAGAAATTATTGAAGTGAGGATAGAGATTGTGGCTAAGGGAAAAAAGAAGATGCGCACTGGTAAAAAGGTTTGTATTTGGATAGCAAGTATTGTTGGTGTTTTGGTCGTTATTTTATTTGCGGCGGGGATGTATTTCTTCCATGTGGCTGAAGTCCGGGCACCAAAGTCATTTATTAATAGTACGCCAATGGCTAAGTCTAACCCTGCCTATGCGTATCGGGAATCATTTTCAAAACTTAAGAAGCAAACTTGGTACCAAACGACACCAGGTGGTTTGAAGTTGGATGCTTGGTATGTGCCAGCTGCTAAGACGACGAATAAAACGGCCGTGATTGCTCATGGATTTGACGGAAATAAGGAAAAGATGGCCGAATACGGGGAAATGTTCCACCGTCTCGGTTACAACGTCTTAATCCCAGATGATCGGGCTGCCGGTGCTTCGCAAGGTAACTTGATTGGCTATGGCTGGACTGACCGTAAAGATTACGTTCGCTGGATTAACCAAGTTATCCAAAAGAATGGAGATTCGAATATTATTATGTTTGGGGTCTCAATGGGTGGGGCAACCACGATGATGACGTCTGGTGAAAAGCTGCCAAGTAACGTGAAAGCGTTCATTGAAGATTGTGGTTACGACAACGTCTACAACGAAACGGCGTACCAAGCTGGGGAATTATACAACTTACCTGGGTTCCCATTGGTAAACATTGTATCCGCAATTTCAAAGGTGCGCGCTGGGTACAGTTACTTTGAAGCTAGTTCCGTTAAGCAATTACACAAAAATAAGCGCCCAATGTTCTTTATTCATGGGGCAAAAGATGATTTTGTGCCAACTAAGATGGTTTACAAAAACTACGCTGCCACTAAGGGACCTAAGGAATTATGGATTGTGAAGGGTGCAAAACACGCGAAGTCATTTGAAACTAATCCCGCGGTTTACCAAGCCAAAGTAGCTACCTTCTTGGCAAAGTACGATAAATAAGTGCTGACAAATTTAAATGTAGTAAGTGAATAACGTGAAGCTCGGCAGATAATTAAAATCTGCCGAGCTTTTTCACAGTTTAGGCAAAATTGTTCATTAGAATAGCAAAAGGTGAAATTCACGGGACTAGCAAAATTGCTGTCAATTGAGAATTTTAGGAAGTGATGGAGGAGTAAATACTTGGCGCAGACAGAAAAAAATGTTCCGAAAGTTAAAGTCCCACGGCAAGTTATCTTAGCCATCGTCGCAACCGGCATCATGTCGTTTGCGGGAATTATGAGTGGCACATCAATGAATGTGACTTTTCCGACAATTATGGAAGAGTTTCAGATCAATATTGCCACGGTGCAATGGGTGACGACCGCTTATTTATTAGCCGTGTCACTAATTATGACGACTTCGGCATATTTCAAAGCCATTTTAGCGCCGCGAAAAATATTCATTATGGGATTTATTGCTTTTCTGCTGGGGGTTTGCACCTCAGCATTGGCGCCAACGTTTGCTATTTTATTGGTTGGACGGATTATTGCAGGTGTCGGAACTGGGTTATTAATGCCGTTGATGTTCAATATTATTTTGACGGGTGTGCCACTAAGCCGGATTGGAACATTTATGGGGATTGGCTCAATGATTCTGCAGATGGCACCGGCATTTGGTCCGACCGTTAGTGGAACCATGACATATTATGCTAATTGGCGCTATATCTTCTGGGTATTAATTCCAGTTGCTTTGATTGCTTTTGTCATTGGCTTACGCAACATTGCGACTACGCAGCCTAAAATTGCTAAGCCAGTCCAGTTCGATTTCTTACGTTTTGGGCTACTAGGTGGAACGTACTTCGCTTTGTTGTATGGTCTCGCTTCAATTGGTGAATATGGTGGGATTGGGATCCAATTTATTGTGCCACTCCTGATTGCAATTGGTTTAATGACGATATTTATTAAGCGCTCGCAAGTGGCAACGAAGATGTTTTTGAATGTACAAGTATTTAAGCATAAGGCTTTTATTTACAGCCTTTTGATTTATATGGTCATTCAGTTTTCTAATCTGGGCCTAAATTTCATGCTACCAAACTTTGGTATTATCGCTTTAGGGATGTCAGTATTATTTGCAGGCTTAATGTTATTGCCGGGGAGTTTGATTGGTGCCTTGGTTGCGCCAGCTTTTGGACGGATGTTAGATACACTTGGTGCACGTAAGCCACTCTATCTAGGTAATGGGATTTTTACAGTGACCTTCGCCTTGTTTGTGTTATTGGGTAATTATATGTCTGCTGGGGTAATTACAATCTTGTATCTCATGTTTACGTTGGGACGTAGTATGATATTTGGTAATTCAATGGCCAATGGCTTGCGCCAATTACCAGCAGAAATCCGACCAGACGGCAATGCAATTTTTAATACCGCACAGCAAATTGCCGGTGCACTGGGTACAACGGTAATGTCATTATTCATGACGACAGGGAGTGGCGCACCAGATACGGTGGCGTATTTTGGGAGCGTCAAAGCCTGGATGTTCTTAATGTGTCTTGGCTTAGTGAATTTTGTCTTCTTGAGTAAGATTTTTAAATATTCAAATAAGTGAGCTAGGACTATTGATGATTGCGTGGCCAATCACGAATATCTTTTTCTTCGTGATTAGCTTTATTCCAAGTAAGAATAATTGGCTCAATTTCGTCTGACGTGGAATTTATAAAATGTGATGAGATGTATGATGCCACTGCGTGCCTGAAAATCACATTGTGCACCGAGATGGAAGCACATGCCCAAGCCACGTGCTTATGCCTGAGGTACGGCAACGCAAAACATTCCAGCAGTTTGTTTTCAACAAACAACTGAATCTAATCAAAAACCGATTAGATTAGCCTTCCAGGCTGAATGTCTGTCTTGGGCAATTCGGGATAGCTGGCAGTCTAATGGCTAAAGCCAAAAGACTGCTCACATTTGTAGCTACGCTGGACAAATAAGGCCCGGTCGGCTCTACCCTCAGCGACAAACCTGACACATGGTGTCACGTCCCATTTCGGTGTAAAGCCTGGCGGCCACAATGTGATTTTCAGTCACTCCGCTAGATAAGCGTTGAACTATTGATTACCGCTAAACTTGCAGCGATAAGGATTACGGGGATACTGCTAGTCAGACTGCCTGCTCAAACTAACGAAGAGGCTGGAAACAGGCTGGACTTTAGCTCGCACCGTGATGGCATAATCAGTAACGGGTTTCGTTACTGATTATGGATTTGTGAAGATGGTTACCGCGTTAGCGAACCAAGCTTCGCAAACATTTGAAGACCGCACTGTGGCTTCAAATGCTTGTCTTCCATCACGGTGTCCAGACTGGTTCCAGCCTCGTAGTGGAAATCAATCTGAGACACATATCCAAATTCCACGCTAGAAAAATTTTAGCCGAATAATTAAATAAGTATGTTAGCTGGAGCTAGGACTAAATTTGTCTTAGCTCTTTTTAATGCAGTCAAGGTATTGCGGATTTTATAGGAGAAGCATGTAAAATATTTCAGCGTGTTAAAGAAATATGTTAAAGTGAAAAGATAATATTTTAATCAAAAAGGGGATGAGTACATTGGCAAGTAACCAATTTAACGATGAAAAAGTTCCAACCCGCGTAATCCTGGCAATCGCTGGTGCCGGCGTGTTATCGTTCACGGGGATTCTTAGTGAAACATCATTGAACGTGACATTTCCTCACTTGATGCACGAATTTGGGGTCAACATTGCGATGGTGCAATGGGTAACGACGGCCTATCTGTTGGCAGTGTCCTTAGTGATGACAACTTCGGCTTTCTTCAAAGCAACGCTCTCATCACGCCGGATCTTCTTGATGGGCTTTATTTCCTTTATTGCTGGTGTGTTTATTTCAGCTTTAGCACCGACATTTCCGATTTTGATTCTGGGACGGTTGGCGTCCGGTGTTGGGACGGGGTTCTTGATGCCGTTAATGTTTAATATCATCTTAACGAGTGTGCCTATCCGCCGAATTGGGACTTACATGGGAATCGGTGCGATGATTTCGTCAATGGCTCCAGCATTTGGCCCGACTTTTGGTGGGACGATGGCGTACTACTCTAACTGGCGTTATATTTTCTGGATTTTGGTGCCAATTGCGTTAATTGCGTTTGCGATTGGGATTAAAAACATTTCAAATACGAAACCAGCTAGTACCAAGCCATTGCAGTTCGACTTTACCCGGTTTGGCCTGCTTGGGGCGACTTATTTCTTGATTTTATACGGTCTGGCATCAGTTGGCGCCGAAGGTAAAGTTGGTGTGCAATTTTTTGTCCCATTAGGAATTGCGTTAGTGTTAATTGCAATTTTTATTCGCTTATCGCAAACGGCAACGCGGATGTTCTTGAATATTCGGATTTTCAAAAATAAAGCGTTTGTGTACAGTGTCATTATTTATATGATTGTGCAATTTTCTAACTTGGGAATGAACTTCATGCTACCAAACTTTGGGCAAATCGTGCTTGGTGCGACGTCGTTGTTTGCGGGGCTAATGTTGTTTCCCGGTAGTGTGGTCGGTGCAGTGGCAAACCCATTGTTTGGCCGCATGCTAGATAAGATGGGACCCAAAAAACCGTTGTATCTTGGTAATACGATTTTCACAGTGTTACTGATTGCTTTTGCGTTAGCGGGTACACACTTATCGATTCTGTCAGTGATGGTCTTCTACCTACTCTTCACGATTGGCCGTAGTATGACTTACGGTAATGTGATGGCCAATGGGTTGCGTGAGATTCCTGCTGAATTACGACCTGATGGAAATGCTATTTTTAATACTTTCCAACAAATCGCCGGTGCGTTAGGAACTACGGTGATGTCATTATTTATGACAATGGGACCGGGCAGTGAACGAGTTAATGCGCAAGATGGTAGTATCCGGGCATGGATATTCTTAGCGTTGCTAGGGCTATTGAATTTCTGGTTATTAAGCCAAGTCTTCAAGCATGGTAACAATGAAATTCCAGCAACCGCCGAGTAAAAATACGAACAAAATAAAGGAAGTGGGGCAAAAGGTGATTTGCAACCTTGATATAATGAAACTTAATTCGTCAGCGATAGCGAGCGTGGTGATGAATTAAGTGAGTTATATCAACGGTTACAGCCTTTTGTCCCACGTTAATAAGCCGAATTTCTACCTTACTAAGATAAGGAGAAATTCGGCTTATTTTGCAGGCTGGACAATTTATGTCCCAGCCCCTTTTACTGTAGGAGCGATATTCAATTTTAGGTGGAGACTAGGCTGCTACACCGAGAAGCGAGCTATGTTCGGGAAAAGTTTGCCGGAACAAAGCGTTTAAGCTGTACATTTTACGCACACCATTAACACTGAGGCGGACATATAGGTAACCGCGCCCGTGGACTGTTGCACGTAGTGACTTGAACTTGCGGACATGGCCGCTTTCATCAACTGATTCTAAGCGAAATACTTCACCGGCAGGGTTCATGCCGTAGGTACCTTCAAATCCAGGAATAGTTCGTAATTTTGTCATGTATTAGTCTCCGTAATCGATTTTGTTCGTGTGCAAGTGGTAAAACACGAATGATTTCTTAACCACAAGATTTATTATAAAGTAAATACGAACAATTGCAAGTGATGCGCCTAAAAAGATACATGTTTTACGTGAAATTAACACTGAAGCGGGGCGAAAGGCGATTAGAAATCGATTGTTCGTAAATAGGCCTGATTTCTACCTTACACTACAATAAGGAGAAATCAGGCCTATTTTTCGAGCTGGATAATTTATGTCTCAGCTCGATTATTATTTACCGGTTGCTTGTGCGCCGGCATCTTTTGGTAAGGTTAGTATTTCAAATAATGGGTATAACGAAATTACAGCGAGGATTAAAAACGTCCATTTGAAAGCACTGGCGGTATTAAACAAATTGCCAAAACCAGCTAGTCCGGCTGCCGCAAAACCAATTCCGAGCGCCTGTGACAAATTCTGAGCTACCGATGAAAGAGTATTCGCAGAGTTTTTTTGCTCCCGCGATAGATCGGCAAAACTTAAGCCATTATAGGCGGTCAATGCTAATGAACGGCCAACCCCAGACACAAGGGCCGCAAACATAATCCAGAATGCGGGAGTGTTTGGGGTGACAAAGGCTAAGCCAATCGTGGCGAGAAAGGCCAAGCCTAACGCAATAACGATTGCGCCACGATATGAGAACTTTTGAATAATTGGGGTAGTAAAGGGCTTGATACCAATGTTACCAACGAAGATGAACAGGACGTAGGTTCCAGCGCGGGCAGCTGACCAGTGGAATGAAGTCTGGAGCATTAACGTCAACATATATGGCAAGGCCCCAATTGTCATCCAAAAGATTGAACCACCGGTTTGAAAGACCCGAAAAGTTGGAATTTTGAGCGCTTCTAGTGAGAATAAGGGATGCTTAACACGTCCTAAATGGCGGAAGGCAAACATTCCAATTGCGATTGCCACGATGAAGAGAACGATAACTAGGGTTTTGGATACAGCAGCATTTGTAATCAATTCCGAAGCTATCAAAACACCAGCCGCCGCGAGCCCGACTAGAATAAATCCCAAGGCATCAAAAGGTGCCGGCTTTGGTGATTGGTCATCGACAATTGTTTTACGACCAATCAAAATAATTGCGATACCGATGGGCACGTTGATTAAGAATATCCAATGCCAAGTTGTATAAGTTACGATGAGGCCACCAAGTAATGGGGCGATAACTGGTGCCATGAGTGCCGGCCATACTAAAAACGAAATCATCTTCAAGAGGTCGCGGGGTTCGGTTTGTTCGAGCACGATTAAACGCCCAACGGGAACCATCATGGCACCCGCGATACCTTGAAAGATCCGCATTGTTAGTAAGAAACCAAAACTTGGGCTTAAGGCGCTTAATAGGGAGCTAATCGCAAAGATACCAACGGCCGTAATAAAGAGGCGTTTTCGTTGCCAGATAGTCGCAAGCCACCCACTCAAAGGAATGAAGATGGCGACGGCGAGCATATAGGTACTAACTAATAAACTGGTGGTACTACTTGCAACGTGAAAGTCACGACTAAGAGTTGGTAAGGCAGTCGTAATAATAGTTCCATCAAGAACTTCCATGAAAAGGCTCGCAGCAATCACGAGGGCAGTTTTGATTCGAGAGGGCATGATTTATTACCTCGATTTAATGAAAAGAACTTACCATTTTTGGCAAGTTCCAGCAATGTTACTTATTAGCAATGATTTTGATTGTGTTATCTTCAAAATCTTTAATCGTAAAGACGACTTTTTGGCCTTCTTCAACGGGTTCGCCAACTTGGGTCACGTAATAACTTGCTAAGTGGTTAGCAAGTTCAGCTTGATGATCTTTAACGGTTAAAGTGAGTTCAGTTGGTTCAGCATTTTCATCTAAAACTAAACGTTCTTGTTGCAAGATGAGATGTTCAAAATTTTCGTGTTCAACAACGGGAATGTCAAATACTTCGTGAAAGAACCGAAATTCACGCGCAGCATTCTTAACTGGAATTGTGTGGGTACTAATAGTTTTTGGTTTCATGGGACGGCTCCTTCTATAACAAATAATATGTAAAATAACCGTTGACTAGTATACCATTTTCAGCTCGGAATGGCGTCCTTTTGGTGGGGGATAAGTCGCAAGTTGACCCAAAATCTGCTATAGTTATTAGAAGTATTTTTTTGCACACGTCGGAACTTGCGATTTATCCGCATTCCGTTTCAAGTCCGAAAGAGGGTAGAAATGGCATTATTAGAAGTCAGCGACTTATCAATGAGTTATGCTGAAAAGAAATTGTATGAAGATGCTGAATTTCAGCTGAACAAAGGTGAACACATGGGGATTGTCGGCCAAAATGGGGCTGGTAAATCAACGTTAATCCGCATTTTAACTGGGCAAACGTTACCTTTGAATGGGAAAATTAAATGGCAAAATAACATCCGCGTCGGGTATTTGGATCAATACGCTGATATTCCAGCGGGGATGACTTTGATTGATTTCTTACACACGGCGTTTGCAGAGTTATTCGCCAAAGAAAAAGAAATGACCGAATTGTACACGGAGTACGCGAATACCCTGGAAGACAAATATTTGGACCGGGCCGGGCGCTTGCAAGAACAATTGGATGCCCGTGATTTTTACAATATTGAAACTGAAATCGAACGCGTCATTAGCGGGTTGGGTTTGAATTCAATTGGGCGTGATCACATTATTAGTGAAATGTCAGGTGGGCAACGTTCTAAAATTATTTTAGCGAAGCTGTTGCTAGAAAATGATGACGTCATTATTCTGGATGAACCAACGAACTACTTGGATACGAGTCACATCGAGTGGTTAATTGATTACCTCCAAAATTTCGAAGGCGCTGCGATTGTAATTTCCCATGACTATGACTTCTTAGAACAAGTTACTAATTCAATTGCGGATGTTGGTTTAGGAAAAATCACCAAGTACCGTGGGAGTTTCCAACAAGCCATGCGACAAAAAGAAGAACGTAAAGTTTCACAACAACGCGCATTTGAACAACAACAAGTGGTAATTGAAAAAGCCCAAAAGTTCATTTCAAAAAACAAAGCAGGTTCAAAATCAAACCAAGCCAAGTCACGTGAAAAAATGTTGGATAAACTTGAACGGGTAACGCCGCCGGACGATAACATGCGAGCTTCGTTTGATTTCCCATACCTCGATACAGGTTCACAGAATGCCCTTGCAGTTAATGAAATCTCCGTGGGTTATGTGACCCCATTGCTTTCACCAGTAACATTTACGATGACTCATGGTGAAAAAGTCGTGTTCAAGGGTTTTAACGGGGTTGGTAAATCAACGTTAATCAAGTCAATTCTGGGGGTTATTCCAGCTTTGTCAGGGGATGCCGAATTTTCACCATCGGCCCACGTTAATTACTTTGATCAGGATTTGGAATGGGATGACGATAGCATGACACCGCTAGAAGTAATGCGTGATGCGTTCCCATTACTGGAACCAAAGACAATTCGGACACGCCTTGGGGCAGCCGGGATTAATGCGGCCAATGCGATGAAGGAAATGCGGCTCTTATCTGGTGGTGAACAAACTAAGGTTAAGATTGCGTTGATGGAACTGACACCAGCTAATTTCTTGATTTTAGATGAACCAACGAACCACTTGGATGACGAAACCAAGGACGGCTTGAAGAAGGCATTGAAAAAATTCCCAGGCAACCTAATTTTAGTTTCGCACGAGGAATCCTTCTACAAAGACTGGATCACCAAGGAGCTCAACGTAGAAAGCCTATCACTGAAAGGCAAATAAATGGTTAATGAGTGCTATTGCCACTCCGTTAGTTTGAGTTCTTATTTATATCTGCGACATGATAACACTAAACAGAATGTTGAATGTCTAACTAACGGAGTGGAATTTTTGGTTTGGCGTTTACCTCGCACCATGGTGGCCGAACCAAAAATTGCACGCAGTGGCAGCATAAAAACTAGCAATAACCGCGTAAAATAAAGGATTAATATTATGAATAATGTTATTACTAATACCATCACAGACCAAAGCTTAGGGCTTGATGATGTTGAACCAAATACACGTTATGAAAACTGTGAAATTGGTTATTCCAATCACGGAATTAGTTTGAATAATGTTGAGTTCGTTAACTGTACGTTTGCACAGAGTGACTTTCGGAATGGTGAATTCATTGATGTGAAGTTTATCAAGACGCAATTGTTGAGTGCAGATTTTACAGAAGCGTACTTTATTGATTCTCTTTTTGATCATGCCAATGTTCAAGGTGGGAACTTTAACATGGCTGTGATTAAGAAAACCAAGTTTTTGGGCGCTAACCTGCGTTACAGTAATTTTAGTGAAACTAAGCTAACGGATGTCGATTTTTCCAAGTCGTTGTTAATTGATAGTTCGTTTCAAGCGGTCACGTTGAAGCACGTTGTGTTTGCTGAAGCCAATATTGATCAAATTGATTTTATTGATACGAATTTGAAAGGGCTGGATTTACGCGCGGCTGAATTTGATTCACTATTAGTTAGTCCAAATTTGCTACGTGGTGTGGTGATATCACAATGGCAGTCGCCGATTTTCGCGGCTTTACTGGGGATAAACGTTCAATAGATAGAGGGATAATGATGGCTGAAAACCGTTACCAAGCAATTGAAATTACAAATATGATTATGATTGAAAATCCGGTGACACATGAAATTTTAGTGGAAGACCGTAAGAATCCCAAGTGGCCAGGTGTTACATTTCCCGGTGGACATGTCGAAGCCGGTGAAACGGTGGTGGAGTCAGCATATCGCGAAGCACTTGAAGAAACTGGGTTGACGATTGAAAATCCTGTGATGGTCGGAATCAAGGAATGGCCCTTAGCCGATGGTGCGCGATACGTAGTGTTCTTGTTTAAGGCTACGGCGTACACGGGTGAAATCAAAGCAAGCCGTGAAGGTGAAATCTTTTGGACGACGCGGGAACAACTAGTTGATTTCGTCCTACCAAAGACTTTCAAAGAAATGCTCCCAGTGTTTGATGATGCCAATATTTCTGAATTAGCCTTGAAAAATCGCAACCCTGATGGTGTTTGGGAAACACACTGGCAATAAATGGGACGATAATAATGTGCAGTGAACCCCCGATGTTGGATTAAATCTAATACCGGGGGTTCATTTCAATAATGTCCATTTTTTACAATTATTGACCAATTCTTTCCGTTATAATTTATTCATGGTAGTAAATAAATAACGAAACCGGAGCGCAAATTATGACTTTAGATTTTGAAAAAATGAACCAAGCAGTTAACAGTGAAACTAATGCAGGTGGCTTTGCCAACTTAATGAAAAACTTCATGAAATTAGGCGTGACACGCTACGATTATTTGGTGGCAGAGGGCATGTATCGTTTTTACGATGTGGATAGTTCAGTAGACTTACAAATGAACGGTGTTCCCAAGAACGTTGCTGAAGTGGGTGATCCAGTCGCAATCAAAGCCGCAGTTCGGCAAGCACAAGCAGGTGCAATTGTCTTTGAACAATTTTGCGAATTAGCTGGACAAGCTGGTGTGCCAGTCTGGACGAGTGATTTAGTTGCTAAGCATGTGACTTATTTCGATGGCAACGGTAAAGAACTGCTAGTTGAAGCAATTCCTGGCTTGTAAAAAACGCTGAGTTCTTTTGCACGATAATTAATAAAAATAGGGTAGGTACAACTTTTTCGACTAGTCATCGGAACTTGTGCTTGCCCTATTTTTGGTTCTATTTCGTCTGACGTGGAATTTATAAAATGTATGATGCCACTGCGTGGAATTATTGATTACTGCTAAACATGCAGCGACAAGGATTGCGGCATAATACTAGTCAGACTGCCTACTCAAACTAACGAAGAGGCTGGAAACAGGCTGGACTTTAGCTCGCACCGTGATGGCATAGGAGCTGGGACAAAACCTTAGCTCGTTATAAATAAATAGGCCTCAAGATTTCGTTTTTTGAAATCTTGAGGCCTATTTTTTATGTATATATTGTTTACTCACGAAAAGGCATCATTTGGTGGCCAATTTCTTCATGTTCATTGCCATCAAGGCGATTCCGACTTCACGTTTCACTCGCTCGATCCTCTGACCGAGAAGCGAGTGAACCCAAAATAAGCTTTCAATCTGCCGAAAACCGATTCTACGTCAATCTTTCGTTGGGCGTAGATGGCTTGGTTTTCTTCTTTTGAAAACTCACTTCTAATTTTCGCTTTATGATATTCAAATGCCGGATTCACTGTAATTTTTCTCGTATATCCTTTAGGCGTTAACGCAGCCGCAATATCTTCTAAATTTTCCGTCTGAGCTTCAGCTTCATAAACTTTAAAGTCACGAACGAATCCGTATTTATCAGTTCGTTTACTTAGACGTTTAAAATTAAATCTAACGTTTCGTGGGTCCACATAATAGTCATCTTCCGCACAGTAATTCCAATTCATGACTTTCCGTTCATCGGTCTGCCACTTTTTGCTGGTTTCTTTTAACATCGTGCCGTATGGAATCAGCACTGTAGTAGCTGGGTATTCATCTTCGAGTTGCCGATAATTACTTTCCGAACCATATCCGGCATCTGCGACAATCGTTGAACCCAACGTTTCGTATTGTTTGAGTTGATCAACAAAAGGCATCAACGTACGCGTATCAGTTGGATTTTGGAAAATTCCATAGCCTAAGACAAATTGAGCGTTGGTAGCGATTTGTAAATTATAGGCTGGTTTCAATTGACCATTCTGCATGTAATCTTCTTTAACCCGCATGAAAGTAGCGTCAGTATCAGTCTTGGAATAGCTATTGCGTTCATTATAAGTTTCTATTTGGTGTTGATA
Organism: Periweissella cryptocerci; assembly: GCF_004358325.1. Lineage (NCBI taxonomy): Bacteria > Bacillati > Bacillota > Bacilli > Lactobacillales > Lactobacillaceae > Periweissella > Periweissella cryptocerci. Next base: position 1,965,365 of record NZ_CP037940.1, read on the forward strand.
CGCTAGCTTTTTGTCACGAATATGTTCAACCTTATTAAGGTGCTTTTTAGTATTCCGGCGCGCTTGTTTGGCGGGGTTAGGCGACACTTTCTGTGTAGCTACGACTTGTTGTTCTTGTTTTGCTAAGTACGATTCTAGGTGCGCAATCACATCGTCTAATTCTTCAACTGACAAATCAGTATATTCTGGTAACTGTAATGATTGTTGTTCTGCCATAATATCTTGAATTAATTGTTGAGCTTTGACGGTATTCATTTTATCGAAACGAATTGTGTTTTTCTTCCACACAAAACTGAACTTGTTGGCATCCGCTAAAATTTTGGTACCGTCAATATAGATTACATCATCAATATATCCTTTGTCGTGAAGTAATTTGGTGAAACGCGAAAACGCCGAGCTAATCATGGCTTCTGACAAGTCTGACACTCGGAAACGATTAATTGTGCGATATGATGGCTGTGCTTCTTGAGTCAGCCACATCGCAATAATGTTTTCTTGGGCGAACTCGGCAATCCGCCGACCGCTACGCACGCCACGGGTATATGCGAATAAAACTAGTTTCATCATTAATCGTGGATCATACTCAAGTGGTCGACCAGTAGTATAGAAGATAGTTACGTCCATGTCCTCAACTAATTCGTTAATGTAGTGTGCCACATGATTTTTATCAGGTTCATAAGCCGTTGGAATATCCAACATGATTTGGTTCATGTTATAATTTTTCATAGGGAATACCTCACTGTGAATAAGGGACGACCGACTTGATAACGTTGCTGTTACAGCGTTATCTTTACATATAATTATACTAAAAAGAGCTTAACCGCACGCTTTTCAGCACTTGGTTAAGCTCTTTTTGGGTCTGGAGTTATGTCCCAGCCCCTATGGATTTGTGAAGATGGTTACCGCGTCAGCGAACCAAGCTTCGCAAACATTTGAAGACCGTACTGTGGCTTCAAATGCTTGTCTTCCATCACGGTGTCCAGACTGGTTCCAGCCTCGTAGTGGGAATCAATCTGAGACACATATCCAAATTCCACGCTAGAAAAATTTTAGCCTATTTTTTGCTGTATTGAATAAAGTACTTTGACACACACAGTAGTTGCGTGTATAGTACTTTGTAAGACATAGCAATTATAAAGGAGGATGCCAGATGACACATGAAATTTCTAAAGACACAATTCGTGGACACACGGACACGATTGTCTTAAATATTTTGGCGCAAGGTGATAGTTATGGTTATCGGATTGCACAAACTATTCGCGAGATGTCCGGTGGCACATATGAATTGAATGAAGCCACGTTGTATACGGTGTTTCGCCGTCTTGAAAAAAACGGTGATATTGAAAGCTATTACGGGAATGAAACCCAGGGTGGGCGCCGTAAATATTATAAGTTAACTAATCAAGGTCAGCTTGCATTGCAACAGCGGTTGGAAGCATGGGAATTCGCCAAGCACGTCATTGATAATTTGATTCGTGGAAAGGTTACGGAGGAATAATAAAATGAATGAAGTAGAACAAGCAGTGGATGCTAAACTTGCAGAACTTTTTGAAAAATACCCTAATACAGCCGAAATGCAAGATTTTCGTGGTGAATTGCGCAGTGATATTCTAGAATCTGTCCAAGAAAAAGTCGAAGGCGGGGCGGGATTAAAGACTGCTTTGAACGCTGCCCTTGCTGATTTTGGTGATTTAGACAGCACTATCAAGGAAATTAGCAACGTTGAGGCTAATTTTGCGGCGGATGAACGACCGGAAAAAGTTGGATTGTTTAGCCGCGTTAAGTTGGTAAATTCAACCCAAACTGATTTGAACGCCGTGACTGAAATTCAGTTTGATTTAAAAGATTTAATTATCAATGTGCAACCGGGGAATAGCGATTTACTGGAAATTGATGAATATATGACGAAACAAAAGCCAGAATATTTTATCAAGCAAGTTCGGCAAGGTGGGCGGTTAATTATTACGAGTGGTAATAAGCCATTGTTAGGTAACTTGCACCAACGCTTGGAGGTTCGGCTGCCGTTAACTTATGTGGAAACATTAACGATTGATTTGAAATCAGGTTTGATTAACATTGATAATATTCAACAATCAGTGAAGCTGAATATCGTTTCAACCTCTGGAATTACGAAATTAAACAACGTTGATGTTCGTGAAATCACTGGTAAAACCAGCTCTGGTAGTTGGAAGGCGAGCCACGTCTCAACCCAACTGTTACAAGCGCAGGTTAAAAGTGGCACGATGAAGCTAGATGACGTCACCGCGCAATTCCAAATGGATACAACTAGTGGCTCAATCAAGGGAACTAATTTGCATGGGGCGGGTGATATTACCGTTAAAAGCGGCACGACACGTTTAGATTTCGATGAACTGATTGGTGACCTTAACTTAAACGGGAATTCCGGCACGATTCGGGTGAATACGCCGATGAATCAAGATTTCTTGTTTGATTTACAGGCTAAATCCGGCACTGTTGCGGTTAAACGAGAAGCTGAATATCAATATGACGTCCAAGCTTTGAAGGTTGGGCAAACAGCGGCAGATGCCAAATATAAAATCTCAGCAAAAGTTAAATCAGGTACTGTGCGAATTGATTAAATCTGGTATGATAGTGTACCTGCACTAATAGTAAGTGCTGTGTTATGATAGGCACTTATACAGAATTAAGTGGTCAGAAATATTGGTTCGTTAGCAAGTTATTAGTAACATACCACTCCGTTAATTTGGTATGCAGCTATAAGCAAACTAACAGCACCAAATAGTAATATGTAATGTAACCAAAGGAACCGTCCGGGTAGCCTTTGTAATGTAAGCAAGGAGAATGCATGTGGGATTTTTAGTTAAATTTGCCAAGAAGTATCGGTTAGATATTTTCTGGGCGTTCATTTCGATTGCTGTTATGACGGGTTCAGCGCTTTGGCAACCAAAGTTACTGCAAAAAGTCATGGAAGCAATCATCAAGAATGATAGCAATCAAGTTGATAAATTAGGCTTTCAATTGATTCTGATTGCCGTCATTGGTTTGGTTGGTGGAGCGATTAATACAATTTTTGCTGCCAAAGTGGCCCAAGGAATGGCAGCTGATATTCGGGAAAAGACGTATCGTAAAATTCAAGATTTTTCATATGCGAATATTGAAAAATTTTCAGCGGGTAACCTGGTTGTGCGGTTGACCAATGATATTACCCAAATTCAAAACTTAGTAATGATGTTCTTACAATCATTGCTCCGGATTCCAATTTTGTTTATCGGTTCATTTATTTTAGCGATTATGACATTGCCTAAGTTGTGGTGGATTATCATTGTGATGGTAATTTTGATTGTCTTTGTGTCTGGTTTGTCATTTGGGCGCATGGGCCGATACTTCGGTAAAATGCAAAAAATGATTGACCGCGTTAACACACTTGCCAAGGAAAACTTGATGGGTGTACGCGTGGTGAAGTCATTTGTGCAAGAAGATAATGAAATCAAGCGCTTTACGACAACATCGGATGAAATGCGTGATTTGAACATTGTTATTGGTAATTTGTTTGCGATTATCGTACCAGCATTCATGTTGATTGCGAACGTTGCGATTGCCGCATCAATTTATTTTGTCGGTAACATGGTGGATACTGACCCATCAACGTTAGCGGCCGTGACATCATTTGTGAACTATATGATGCAAATCATGATGGCCATTATTATTGGTGGGATGATGAGTACTTTTGCTTCCCGTGGATTGGTTTCAGTTGGCCGGATTAAAGAAATTTTGGCAACAACTAATGATTTGAATTACAATAATGCCGCGCCGGTAACTGAATTGACTGGGAAGGTTGAATTTAACCACGTTGATTTCACTTATCCCGGGGATGACGAAGCTACGTTGCACGACATCTCATTTACGGCTGAACCTGGTCAAATGATTGGGGTTGTTGGTGGGACTGGTTCTGGTAAATCAACCTTAGTTCAATTGATTCCACGTTTGTTCGATCCAACTGCTGGAACGGTCAAGATTGATGATATTGATTTGAAGGATGTAAACGAAAAGAGTTTGCGTAAGGCAGTTTCATTTGTTTTACAACGGGCAGTGTTATTTTCTGGGACAATTGCCGATAACTTACGCCAAGGTAAGAAAGATGCAACATTGGCTGACATGCAGCGCGCAGCGCGGATTGCACAAGCAGCAGAGTTCATCGAAAAATATCCTGATACGTATGATGCACCAGTTGAAGAACGTTCATCAAACTTTTCTGGTGGTCAAAAGCAACGACTTTCAATTGCTCGTGGTGTCATTGGTAATCCTAAAATCTTGATTTTGGATGATTCAACTTCAGCCTTAGATGCGAAGTCAGAAAAGCTCGTTAAGCAGGCGTTAGATACTGAGTTAAAAGACACGACGACGTTTGTGATTGCCGAAAAAATTGCTTCAGTGATTAATGCGGATAAAATTATCGTGCTTGATGAAGGACGTGTTGTCGGTGAAGGGTCGCACGCCGAACTAGTTGCTCATAATAAGTTCTATCAAGAAATATACCAAACCCAAAAAGCCAAAGAAACAACGAAGGAGGTGCAATAACATGGAAGAAATTATTCGTGGGACTAAGTTTTTTGTCCACTACCTAAAACGTTATAAGTTAAGTTTGATTTTTGTGACGTTGTTGACGATTGCTTCGACTTATTTCCAAGTTAAGGCACCCATCTTCATGGGACGCGCCATTACTGAATTAGCTAAGTATGTGGGCATGTTGATGAACCCACAAACGCATAATTTAGCATCAAAAACGAGCTTTCATAATGCCTTGTGGATGATGCTGTTATTCTTCGTATTCAATGCGATTGCGATGTTCTTATCGAGTCTAATCATTTCGCGTGTTACAGGTTATTCAACCAATGAGATGCGGACGGGCTTGTTTAGTAAGTTACAACGGATGACGATTCGCTACTTTGATTCCCACCGTGATGGTGAAATCTTGTCACGTTTCACATCTGACTTGGATAATATCTTTAACGCAATGAACCAAGCTTTGTTCCAACTATTTTCAAACGTTGCCTTAATGATTGGGATTTTGATCATGATGTTCCGTGAAAATACGCAATTAGCATGGGCAACGATTGCGACAACGCCAGTTGCGATTTTGATTGCGTTCTTCATGATTAGTAAAGCCCGTAAGTACGTGGATTTACAACAAGATGAAGTTGGTCATTTGAACGGGTATATTAACGAACAAATCGCTGGTGAACGCATTATTATCACCAATGGGTTACAAGACGAATCAACGACTGGCTTCCTTGGTTACAACGAGCGTGTGCGTAAAGCAACGTTCAAGGGCCAAGTTTATTCCGGTATGCTTTTCCCATTGATGCAAGGGATGTCATTGATTAACACGGCGATTGTGATTTTCTTTGGTTCATGGTTAGCCTTGAATGGCAGCATGTCCCAAGCAACCGCGTTGGGATTAGTGGTAATTTTCGTTCAATATTCACAACAATATTACCAACCAATCACCCAAATTACGTCATTGTACAATATGCTGCAACTCGCAATTACTGGGGCCCGGCGCTTGAATGAAGTCTTTGACGAGCCGGACGAAGTAAACCCTGCTGATGGTAAGATGATTGGTAATTTACAAACGGGTATCAAGTTAAACGATATTCGCTTTGGCTACAATGAAGAACGTGAAATTCTCCACGGTGTTTCAATTGATGTGGATAAGGGGCAAATGGTTGCCTTAGTTGGGCCAACGGGTTCTGGTAAGACGACGGTTATGAATTTGTTGAACCGGTTCTATGATGTTACTGGTGGTTCAGTGACGTTTGACGGCCTTGATGCCCGTGAGATGGATATCGATTCCTTGCGTGAACACGTCGGAATTGTGCTCCAAGATTCAGTATTATTTAGTGGTACAATCCGCGATAATATTGTTTTTGGTAAGCCCGAAGCAACAGATGAAGAAGTTTACGATGCGGCTAAACAAGCCAATATTCACGACTTTATCATGGCGTTGGAAAAGGGTTATGATACTGAAGTGTCTGATGAAAACTCAGTCTTCTCTACCGGTCAAAAACAATTAGTATCAATTGCTCGGACAATTTTGACTAATCCAGACTTGTTAATTTTGGATGAAGCGACATCGAACGTGGATACGGTGACGGAAGCCCGTATCCAAAAGGCGATGGACAATGTCATTCAAGGTCGGACGAGCTTTGTGATTGCCCACCGTTTGAAGACAATCTTGAACGCGGACAAAATTGTGGTCTTGCGTGATGGTGAAGTCATTGAACAAGGTAGCCACGCTGAACTATTGGCAGAAGATGGTTTCTACGCCGAACTTTATACGAATCAAATGGTTTTTGAATAAAATTGGTCACTACGTGCCGGCAAATTGCTTGGCGCACCACGCTGGAAGCGGCCTCCCAAGCCAAAGTGCGGTCTTGGTCGGTTCAGATAAGCTGGGAGTCTAGGGGATAAATCCCCAAGACTCCTCATCTCATCCTCAGCGGAAATATGTGCTTCACACATATTCCCCCAGTCGCGGTGTAAAGGCTGCGCCCGCCAAGCAATTTGCCGGCACTCCGTTAGTTCGGAATAATGCTCAAACTAGCGGAAATAGTTACCAAACACAAGCGACAGTAGCTTGGAATAAATATGACCAAAACTATTAGGCAGAGCCTCACAGTAGATGAGTGCTCTGCTTTTTTGCTCTATTTCGTCTGACGTGGGATTTATAAAATGTGATGAGATGTATGCTGCCACTAAACTTGCAGCGACAAGGATTACGGCATATTACTAGTCAGACTGCCTATGCAAATTAACGAAGAGGCTGGAAACAGGCTGGACTTTAGCTCGCACCGTGATGGCATAATCAGTAACGGGGTTCGTTACTGATTATGGATTTGTGAAGATGGTTACCGCGGTAGCGAACCAATCTTCGCAAACATTTGAAGACCGCACTGTGGCTTCAAATGCTTGTCTTCCATCACGGTGTCCAGACTGGTTCCGGCCTCGTAGTGGGAATCAATCTGAGACACATATCCAAATTCCACGCTAGAAAAATGTTAGCCAAAACTATTAAGCAGAGCCCATATTGGATGGTGCTCTGTTTTTTGTTTTCAGGCTAATTAGAGTTTGGCGTGTGGCATTGTTGACAAGTGTGCGTATAATAGAAGTAACAACTAAGTGAAATACGCGGAGGTATTATCATGAAACCAGCAAACACAAAGATTAAGACAACGCATCATCATCACAACGGACATTGCCCAATGCATCATGGTCATCCACATATGGGGATGGGGATGCACCAAATGGTACCCGTTTTGCCAACACCAGAAGAATTGGCTAAGTATGAAGAATTGGTACCTGGTTCAGCTAAACGCTTAGTAGCGACTTACTTAGATGGTAAGAAGGCTGCTCGCAAAGAAAGCCGTCGTCGCCGTGAAGCGCACGTTGCCGTGGCATTGATTTCGATTGCTGCAACAACTGTCGTGGTCGGGTCAGCGGTTTTGGCGGTTCAAGATGTAGCTACTAAGATCATCGACTATAAGAATAACTAAGCAAAAGACTAACCTGCTAATTTTACATAATTAGTGGATTAGTCTTTTTTGTGAATAATGATGTAAACGCTTGCAAGATGTGCCTTTTTTCTTTAACATTGTAAGTATAAACAAATTAAAGTGAGGTAAAGTTATGAACTATAAGAATATTCTTGTCGGGGTTGATGGTTCACATCAATCTGAGGAAGCCTTTGAAAAAGCCGTCGCAACTGCTAAACGTAATGATGGTAAGTTGATTATTGCCAGTGTTTTGAATTCAGAAAAGTACGTTGGCATGGGGATGGGCTTAGGTAAAGCTTACATTAATGAAACTGTTGAAGAAGAATTATTGAATGATTTAAAAATCGTTGCCGGTAAGTTGAAAGATAAAGCAGTGGCTGAAGGTTTGACGAACGTAGTCGTTGACGTGTCAGCTGGTAACTCAAAAGTTGCTTTGTCAGAAGGCTTGGTTGATAAGTATGGCGTTGATTTAGTTGTGATTGGTGCCACGGGTACTAATTTTGTCTCACGGATGTTAATGGGCTCAAATGCGCAATACGTTGTCCAACATGGGACAGTCGATACATTAGTTGTTCGGACAAATGCTGACGGTCGCCAATTATCTAGCAAAGCTTAATCACTATTTAATACCGCCAATAGTGAAAATTAGAATATCAAAAAGCCAATAACGGGTGTTGTTGGCTTTTTCATTTGGAAATTTTTGTTATAATGCAAAGTAACATTGGAAAATGAAAGATAGGTGAATAGGATGAAAATTGCAATTGCTGGGTTTGGTGCGATGGGAGCACGGTTTGCGACAAAACTACAAGCTGCTGGTAACGAAGTAATCGGGATTGATCAATGGCAAGCACACATTGATGCGATTAATGAATTTGGTTTAAAAGTCGCTAATGATGCCGATGAAATTGAAACATTCCAAATTCCAATCTATCGACCTGAAGTATTGATTGATGAAGAATTTGATTTAATTATCTTGTTTACTAAAGCAATGCAACTGGACACGATGCTAACGGGAATCCAACCATTGATTACCGCTAAGACACGGTTACTTGTACTTTCAAATGGTGTTGGTAACGTTGAAATTATGCAACAACATGTGACGGATGACCAAATTTTGGCGGGTGTGACAATGTGGACTTCCGGGTTAGTGCGTCCAGGCATGATTAAAGTCACGGGATCGGGCTCAATCCGCCTCCAAGCAATTGGGACGGCACCGATTGATGATATCATCACAGTTTTGAACGGGGCTGGCTTAAATGTAACGGCGTCAACCGATGTATTGACTGATATTTGGCGCAAAGCAGGGGTGAACTCAGTCTTTAATCCACTATCAGTTTTACTAGATGCAAATATCGCAGAGTTTGGCATTATGCAAAACGGCATGGACCTAGCCCAACAAATCCTCAATGAAATCAAGGCAGTTGGACAGGCTGAAGGGATTAAAGTTGATGTACCAGGAATTATGGCAGTCGTCAAAAACACCATGGCTCCAGAAAACGCGGGTGCGCACTACCCATCAATGTACCAAGATTTGCACCAAGGTCGTTTAACGGAAATTGATTTCTTGAACGGTTATTTTGCAAATCTAGGCACTAAGCACGGTATGGAATTACCAGTTAATCGCTTAATTACGGAAATGATCCATGCACGTGAAGATTTAGTAGCTAAATAATAGTGAACAGCTTCCGCGAATCAAGATTACTATAAAAACATCAAAAGGGAAGCGGACATAACTTGTCCTGCCTCCAAAAATAAGGGTTCGCTTTACTCTAGTGTGGGATTGTCGTTTGTGTACATTTCAACCATCGAATTGGGGCTGGAACATAGCTTTGTCAGGCTTGTGGTTGGCAACTATTTTCGCTAGTTTGAGCATTATGCCTAACTAACGAAGTGGCGGTAAATTACTTGGCGGGCGCAGCCTTTACACCGCGATTGGGGGTGTGCAACACATGTCGCCGCTGAGGATGAGATGAGGAGTCTAGGGAAGTTATTCCCGTAGAGTCCCAGCTTATCCGAGTTTGCCAAGACCGCACTTCGGCTTGGCAATGCGCTTCCAGCGTGGTGCGCCAAGTAATTTACTGTTACGTAGTGGCCAATTTTATGAAAGCCCACATCAGACGGAATAGAGCCAAAATAAGCCTGATTTCTCCTTGTGGCAAGGTAGAAATCAGGCTTATTAACGTGTGGTCAGGTCGTGGAAAAACCGTTGGTCACACTTGTTTATCTGCATATTAATCGCGATACTTAGCTAATTCTTCATCAATCATGGCAAGCACGAGTTGTTGATTTTCAGGATCTTCAAGATCGTACTTTTGTAAGTCAATCTTGAGCTTAGGTGAGACGTCATAGGCATCAAACCATTCCTTGTAAGCTGTCCACATCTTGAAGTAGTAATCTTGTAATTGTTGATTATCTTCAAATTGTTCGTAGTCCCGACCACGTTTTTTGATGCGGTACAAAATTGTAGCAAAGTCAGTTTCAGCATAGACCATCAAGTCTGGTGCTTTCTTTGGCATTTGTTGTAATTCATTCATCATGTTATTTAACAAAGTCATGTAAACATCTAATTCAGTATCTGAAATGTTACCTTCTTTGTTGTTTTCTTGGGTGAAAAGCGCATCTTCGTAGATAGAACGGTCTAAGACGTTGTTGTCATCTGCGAGGGCAGCTTTAATCATACCAAAACGCTTGTTCAGGAAGTAAATTTGTAATAAAAATCCATATTGCTTGGGATCGCCATAGTAAAGTGGCAAAACCGGATTGTCACCAACTGGTTCGTAAAAAGCCTTTGTCCCCATGTGGTCTGCAATCAAACTTGTAAGTGTTGTCTTACCAACACCAATCATACCTGCTGTAATAATCACCATAATGCCCTACCTTATCTCCTGAAATAACTCTATATATTGTAGCCGAAATTTGGCTCAACTACAATATAATGCGGTTGGAAATTAAAGATAGTTGTACAACTGTAAAAGGTTTGAATTATTCTTGAAGCTTAGCGAGTAATTGTGAACGTTTCATGCAACCTTAGTGAAATGAACGTATTTGTCAATTTAATGTTATATAATTAAATAGTGATAATAAGAAAGATGGAGACAAAAGATGAAAGAAACTGACGATTTTCGTAACTTGCAAAAAGTACGAGAAATTGAAAGGAGTCTTTCGGAGGGAATTAAAAACTTAGAACCAACTGCAGTTAATTCGGGTATTTTAGCTGCACAAATTATTGAAAACATTCAAAACTTACCAATTAGTCAAGAGGCTGATGTTTTAACGTTGATTCAAGGGATTCAATGTTTAACAGATGCCAATCAATTAGATTTTGATAGCGCAATTTCAATGCTTGAAATGTTAATTTCGTTAGTGGATAAGGCATTGAAGGAACGTTACCAAATTCAAAATAAGATTGAACGGTATTTAGCAAGTATTCCGGTAGTCGTTGATAATCAACCAGATATCGCTGCCGCACGCAATCGGTTACGTAAAGAGTTAACTGATGGCTCAATTGTTAATTTAGAAGTGGCATTTGCCAACTTAAAAGAGGCATGTTCAGTGTCATTGGCTAACTTTGAATTTGAGCGCTCAAATGCGACGGAAGTAATTGCAACGGCTAAAAAAGGAATTGTGAATAATGAAAGTGCCGTTCAAGTGGCATTGGAAAATTTAGAAAATTACTTAGTAAAAAATGATTTAGAATTTAATCAATTGCATGAGTTGCAAAAAAACTTACAGCAAACAGTGCAAAGTGCTTTGCAAGAGCGGCAAAACGTATTGCAATTAGTTGATGAATATCGGGTGCCATTGGCATTGTATGAAAATAAGAATATTCAATTTGCTCAAAATCGCTTAGACAAGTTAGTAATTGACGGAACTAACGCTGAAATTCTGGCAAGTTTAGAAGCGCTTAAATTGGCCGTTGAGTTGATTGCTGAGGATAGTAGTCGTGTTCGTACGCGGGCAGAAGAGTTACTGCAAGCAGCGAATCGGAATCATTTGGTATTGAATGACTGGCAATGGCAGCAAGTCGTCGCCTTACACCGTGTGTTAAATGATAAATCAGCCCGAATTGAAGAGTTGCGCTCACATTATAATCAGGTGGATACATTTGTTGACGGTGTGCAATTTGACTTGGAAGCGTGCGACAAGGAGCTCGCAATCTTACAAAAGAGTGTGCAAGTGGCCGTTGATCGTGGTGAATTAATGACGGTTATAGTGCGCCGAATGCTAAAGGTTGTCAAATTCTTACACCGCATGGAAAAAAATGCAGCGATGAAAGAAGCATTCATTAACGTTGGTACGGCGAAAACGGAAGTCGAAGCACATGCTGATCAAATTCAGCTGTTAGCGACACGGACGAATAAATTAACACAGCAAGCGATTCAACTGAATTATCGTGGTGATGAAGAAGGAGCAATGCAGTACTTAGTGCGCGCACAAGAACAAGTTGCCCGTTGTACTCGTTTAGTACGAGAAGCAACTTGGACACTTAACGGCGCCGTCTATGCAGTCTTATTGGCTGAGTATAGTACGACCGAGGCAGTATTTAATGAAGCGCTACAATTAGTTGATAATGATCCAATTCGACTTGAACGACAAAGTTATTTAGTTGGCGAGACGGATTGGCCCGTTGCGACTTGCACCAAGTCAAAAATTGCGAACGGCGTTGGTAACTTACACCATGAGTCATTACCAGACTTATGGGAACAGTTAGGTTTGGACGAAGTAGTCCCAATGCTTGAAACAATGATTTATGGTGATCCAAAGAAAATTTTAGTATCATAAAAAAGTTAGCATAAAAATGGCGAATAAAAAGAGCTTAACCGAACGTGAAAACGCGTGGTTAAGCTCTTTTTAGCCTGAAATTCTAAAATGTATCAAGCGGGGAGGATTACAGACCAGTAACTGTCTTAATCCGTGTCATGGCCTTCTTCAAGGCAACTTCAGCCCGTTTTTGGTCAAATTCGTCATTGCTCAAGCGTGATTCAGCCCGTTCTTTGGCAGCTTGTGCCCGGACTAAATCAATTTTATCTTGGTCTTCAGAAGTTTGTGCAACAATGATTGCAGCTGAGTCTTTGAATTCCAAGACACCGTCATTAACGAAAACTTGTTTAATTGAGTAATCAGCGAATGTTAGTCGCATAACCTCAATTCCTAAAACTGCGATGACTGGAACGTGGTTGGCCATTACCGTTTCATAACCTGCTGAAGTCCCAAAAGTAAGCATCCGAACAGAGCTGTACGTTTGGTTAACACCATCAGGAGTGGTTAATGACACTGTGATTGTGTTCATGATCATTTCCTCCAGTTATTATTCTTTGTAATTATATCATAAATGTTATTAAACCGGCTTTTTCTGGCACAATTAAAGCAAAAAATACTCTGGAATTAGGTTAGCGGATTCTTTCCACTCCGTAAAATTTTTTCGTTTGGCCACCATGGTTCCGCAAGCTGCGCGAGTCTCACTCAGTTTGCGGAGCGAGTTGCACTATCTCCACAAATCCAGCAATCTAAGCTCCGTTAAAATTACGGCCACTGAACCGAACCTCACAAGACCGCACTTTGGCTTGGGAGGCTGCTTCCAGCGTGGTGCGCCAAGCAATTTCCAGGCACACAGTGGAGCAATACACAGTAACATAAAAAAGCGCCAACGTTATAAACGTCAGCACTATTTTCATTTGTTAAATTAAAGTGAACGACGGTAATTCATCAATTCGTGGCTAATTTCTGCAGTTGCAGCGTAAGCCTTCTTGTAGATGTTGTGCACAGTTTCGTATTGAGCGGCACGTGCTGGGTCTGGCAAGTATTCCTTACCAAATGAGATGAATGACGCAGCAGCATCTTGAACAGTATCAAACCAGCCAAGACCAACAGCAGCAATCATTGCAGCACCCATACCAGGGCCTTGTTCGTTCTTCAATGAGACAACCTTCTTGTTGAAGATGTCGGCTTGAATTTGTAACCAGAGCGGTGACTTAGCACCACCACCGATTGAAACAACCGTATCAAAGTCAGCACCAACTTCATCGTAGATATCAAAGATGTCTTTGAATGAGAAGATAATACCTTCCAAGATTGAACGGACAAAGTCTGACTTCTTGTGTGTATCATCAACACCCAAGAATGAACCACGAATGTCACCATCGGCATAAGGAGTTCGTTCACCAACGATGTATGGTGTGAAAATCAAACCATTAGCACCAACTGTTGATTCGGCAGCTGATGAAACCATTTCAGTAAAGTCATCGTTAGCAGCAAAAGTGTGCTTGTACCAGTTAAGTGAGTGACCAGCGGCCAACGTAACACCCATTGAGTAGAACTTGTTTGGAATTGCGTGGTTGAAGAAGTGTAAACGACCGTTGTAATCAACGTTTGAGTTATCTTCGTACTTCAACACAACACCAGAAGTCCCAATTGATGACATCACCATGTTAGGTTGCAAGATACCAGAACCAATCGCACCAGCAGCGTTATCAGCAGCACCACCAAATACCTTAGTAGCAGTAGTCAAACCTGAGAACAATGCGTAACTATCAGAAATGTTACCAGCCAAGTCAATTGATTCAATCAATTCTGGGAAGAATGATGCATCAAGATCAAAGGCTTCTTGAACTTCTTTAGACCAAGTCTTGTTAGCAACGTCAAGTGCAACTGTACCAGCAGCATCTGAGTATTCCATTGCCAATTGACCAGTCATGCGGTAACGAACGTAGTCTTTAGGGAGTACGAAAGTCTTTGCTTGTGAGAAGATTTCTGGTTCGTTTTCTTTAACCCAGAGAATCTTAGGAAGGGTGAAACCTTCAAGCGCAACGTTACGCGTAACGTTGATGAATTCTTGACCCATCTTTTCAGCAATTTCTTTAGTTTGTGGCGTCGTACGAGTATCGTTCCACAAGATTGCTGGACGGAGAACTTGGTTTTTGTCATCCAAGAGCACCAAACCGTGCATTTGACCTGAGAATGAGATACCTTCGATTTCTTCAGGCTTCAAGCCATCTTTAAGAATCAAACGAACGATTGAAACAGTCGTTGCTGAAACCCAGTCTTCAGGGTTTTGTTCTGAATAACCTGGCTTGGGGTGTGACAAATCATAGTCGAAGCTTTGTTGGGCAACAATGTTACCTTCGCGATCAACGGCAGAAACCTTAACGGCTGAAGTCCCGAGATCGACACCGAGTACATAACTCATGGCATAATCCTCTTTTTTATATTTTTTAGTAGTGGTTAAATTCATGTTAATTGTAAGAAAAAAGGAGCGGAAAGCATAGCTTTCCACTCCTTTAGAGTATTGAATAACTAATTACTTACCAAGAACTGAGAAGATGTAGTTGTTCAAAGTTGCCTTAAGGCGTTCGAGGTGACCAGACTTAGTAGTTGCAAGAATTTCTGCATCAGTCTTACCAAGTACGTAGTTTTCGAAGTCAACAAGAGTTAACTTGCCTGCTTCGAAGTCAGCACCGATACCTGAGTCAAATGATGAGTAACGGTCTTCGATAACATCGTCGAATACGCGGTCTTCAATCAACTTAGCAGCAACCTTCAAACCAGCGGCGTAAGTATCCATACCAGCCATGTGGGCGTAGAACAAGTCTTCAACTTCGAATGATTGACGACGAACCTTTGAATCAAAGTTCAAACCACCGGTAGGAAGACCACCGTTCTTAAGGAATTCGTACATAACAAGAGTAGTTTCGTAGATGTCAGTAGGGAATTCATCGATATCCCAACCAATCAACTTGTCACCCATGTTGGCGTCAAGTGAACCGAGCATACCAGCTTCACGAGCTACGCGAACTTCGTGTTCGTAAGTGTGACCAGCCAAGTAAGCGTGGTTACCTTCAAGGTTAAGCTTGAAATCGTCTTCCAAGTTGTATTCCTTAAGGAAAGCAATAGTAGTAGCTGAATCAGCATCGTATTGGTGAGTAGTTGGTTCCTTTGGCTTAGGTTCAAGCAAGAATTGACCAGTGTAACCAATTTCGTTAGCGTAATCTTTAGCCAAACGGAAGAAAGCAGCGATGTGCTTTTGTTCACGCTTCATGTCAGTGTTCAAGATTGAGTCGTAACCTTCACGACCGCCCCAGAAGACGTATGATTGTGAACCAAGACGCTTAGCAATTTCAAGTGAGTGTTTGATTTGGGCTGCTGAGTAAGCAAATACGTCAGCAAATGGAGTAGTAGCACCACCAGCAACGAAACGTGGGTTAGTGAAGAGTGAAGCAGTGTTCCAAAGAAGCTTCTTACCAGTTTCTTGCATCTTTTCTTCGATCTTGTCGATAACACGATCCAAGTTTTCGTTAGTTTCTTTAAGTGATGAACCTTCAGGAGCAAGGTCACGATCGTGGAAGGCGAAGTATTCAACACCAAGCTTGTCCATAAATTCGAACATGTAGTCTACCTTAACCAATGCTTGTTCCATTGGGTCAGTAACATTATCCCAAGGACGGAGTGCAGTACCGTCACCGAATGGGTCAGTCAAGCGTTGGTCCATAGTGTGCCAGTAGGCAACTGAGAACTTCAACCATTCCTTCATAGGCTTGCCAGCAACAAGTTCGTCGGCGTTGTAGAAGTTGAAGCCTTTACCGGCGTTCAATTCTGAGTTACCAAGGTATTGAACCTTTTCGAAATCAAATAAAGACATTTGATGTTCCTCCATATATTGTGTGAGTTATTTTATGATTGCTAAGTTAGCTCGTTGAGTAGATTAGTCTAACCAACCAACTAACTAGCTTATGTGAATACTTTACCGTCATTATTCATGAAATGCAAGCCTTTTCTTAAACTTAGTTCAGTCACACACAATGAAAAATCATGAAAACGGTTACTGTCGTGCGTTCAGTGGGTTTTCATGAGATAAAATTAATTGTGATCTTAGCGGATTGTCAAAGAAAAAGCGTTTTTATTGGTGGTGGCGCGGTTATAGATAAGCACGTGAAAACAACTTATTAAACGCAACCGTTAAATTTGTTAAGTAGTGCAAGGCACCATGTTTGGATGATAGCGGTTATTGAATAATACGCTGTGTATGAAAGTTATGCGACGATGCATTAACTTAATGCGGAAAACAGTAACGAGGCGGGATGAGTTTGGGCTCCTCTCATTTTGGGAAAGATTCGCTGCCAAACAAAAATTTTTCAAATGAAAAAAGCGAATTTGTATTTGGAAAACAAATAGTTGGATGAAATTACGTTATATAAAGGAAAGAAAAATAATCGCGCGAGTTATGTGGATGTTCAGTGTCGAAAATAATGCATAAAAATTCACAAATTCGATGATTGAATTAAGTGCAAGTTTAGATGGTCAATGTGCCTGTAAAGGTTGATAACAATGGGTTCTTGGTGAAAAAATGAGTGCAAAGAACACAAATGTAAGCAATTACAAAAGAATTGTTAAATTCATAATTTTTTCACAACTGGTTGGTTGCTTTAAACAATTAACCATGATATTATATTTCATATCGCGAATGGTAACGGTTTCAAAAGCTTGTTAAGCTTTGAATTAAGTTACTAATTCAACAAATACTTATATCATTTATTTTATTCTCCAGGAAAGAGGAATTTATATTATGGACGCACAAGTTCAAAAAAATGATGAATTTGCTAAGTTAACAACCTGGGACCGGATGAGTTATGGTTTTGGTGATTTCGCCCAAAACTTGATCTTCGGGACTGTTGGTGGTTTCCTTGCATTTTATCTGATTAACATTAACGGTATCTCAGCTGCAATTGGTGGAACGATTTTCTTAATCGTCCGTTGGATTAATGTCATTTGGGATCCATGGGTTGGTACTGTAGTTGATAAGGCTAAGCCTACCGCCGCTGGTAAATATCGTCCATTCATTATGCGATTTGGTATTCCATTGGTTATCTTAGCTGCGTTGCTCTTCTTGCCAGTTGGTTCTGTATTGGGCCAAGGTACTGTTGCAACAATCGCTTATGCGTTCGTTTCATACATGGCAACTGCCATGATTTACTCATTCGTTAACATTCCATATGGTGCCTTGAATGCATCATTGACACGTGACGAAGGTGAAATTAACAAGTTGACTTCAACACGGATGATGCTTGCTAACACTGGTAATCTCTTGGTTTACACATTGTTCCCATTGTTCGTTCAAATGGCAACTTCATATGACAACAAATCAACTGATACTGGATTCTTCGGTCTTAAGTTGAACATGGGTGATTACTCTAATCCAAAGGCCGCTGGCGCTTGGTTTATGGTCTTCGGGATTTACATGGTACTTGGTGCGATTTTGTTATTCTTCACTTACAAGGGTACTAAAGAACGTGTCCTTCCTTCTGAAGAATCAGTTGAACAAGTTAAGTACACTGATTTGTTTGCTGAATTTGCTCGTAACAAGGCACTCCGTGTGCTTGGTTTGTTCTTCCTTATCGGATTTACATTCATGTTCTTTGGTAACACTGCATGGCCATTCTTCATGCAATACTCATTTGGTGCTAACAACTCACAATCTGCTTTGATGGCATCAATCGGTTTGATTGGTTCTATCCCAGGTATCGCACTTGTTTCATTATGGCCAATGCTTCGTAAGACTTTGGGTAAGAAGGGTTTCTTCTACACATTCCTTACGATCTTCATCATTGGTACACTCTTGCTTTGGGCATGGTCAATGGATTACTCAAACATTTGGTTGGGTTACATCGGTCGTTTCCTTATGCAATGGGGTCTTACTTCTGCTACTGGTTTCATGTGGGCATTGGTTCCTGAAGTTGTTTCATACGGTGAATACACTTCTGGTAAGCGGGTTGCTGGTATCATTAACGCCATCATGGGTCTGTTCTTCAAGATTGGTTTGGCATTAGGTGGTATCATCCCACTTTACATCATGTCACTTACTCACTTTAGCGCTAAGTTAAAGGAACAAACTGCAAGTGGTTTACTTGGTATTCAAATTTCAATGATTTGGTTGCCAATTGCCTTTGCAATCATCGCAATGGTTATTATCAGCCGTTACCCATTAACGGATGCATATGTTGCTAAGATGAATGCTGACTTGAAGGTTGGTAAGCACGCTAACGATTAATGTTAAATAATCAATAGATCTCGCAATTGCGAGGTCTATTTTTTTACGCAAAATCACGCTGAAAGCTCTTGTGAAAAAGGCATTAAACTCGGCAAATTAGGCACAAAGTGATTTCTTTTGGATTAATTTGCTAAAGCTAGTTGCGTCAAACAACTAACAGTGTTATATTATATTTATCAACTAATTGTTACCGCTTACAAAGCAAGCTCATCTTGTCACTTGCGGCGGTCATAATTACATAAAGAAAGGTCAATAACATGCAAATTCAAAACCCTGTTTTACCTGGTTTTAACGCGGATCCATCAATCATCCGCGTTGAAGACACTTACTACATCGCTAACTCAACTTTCGAATGGTTCCCTGGCGTTCAAATCCACTCATCAAAGGATTTGGTTCACTGGAACTTGATCACACACCCATTGTCTAACACTACTTTGTTAGACATGAAGGGTAACCCAGCCTCAGGTGGTATCTGGGCACCTGACTTGTCATACGCTGATGGCAAGTTCTGGTTGATTTACACTGACGTTAAGATTACTGATGGTGCCTTCAAGGACATGACTAACTACTTGACGACTGCTGAAGATATCATGGGCCCATGGTCAGAACCAATCAAGATGAACGGTGTTGGTTTTGATGCCTCATTGTTCCACGATGATGATGGCCGCAAGTACTTGATCCAACAAACTTGGGATCACCGCGAATACAAGCACCCATTTGATGGTTTGACTTTGACTGAATACAATGTTAAAGAAGAACGTTTGATGCCAGAAACTGCCCGTACTGTATGGCGTGGTACTGATGTTAAGCTTGTTGAAGGTCCTCACATCTACAAGATGAACGGCTTCTACTACATCTTCGCTGCTGAAGGTGGTACTGTGTTTACCCACCAAGAAGTTGTTGCGCGTTCTAAGTCATTGGATGCTGATTCATTTGAAGTGCAACCTGGTGAAGTCTTCTTGACTAACTTCGACACTCCATACAGCTACTTACAAAAGCAAGGTCACGGTGCCCTTGTTGAAACTCCAGGTGGTGAATTCTACTACGCATCATTGACTGGTCGTCCATGGAACCACGAAAACGAATCAGTTACTGACCCACGTGGTTGGTCAACGCTTGGTCGTGAAACTGCTATTCAAAAGGTTGAATGGGATGAAGAAGGCTGGCCACACATCGTTGGCGGCCACGGTGGTCAACAATTCGTTGATGCACCTAAGGATGCCATCTTGACGGAAGCACCAGCTGACCACTCACAACACTCAGACTTTGATACTCCAGAAATGGACATCAACTTCAACACGTTGCGTGTGCCATTTGATAACAAGATGGGTGAAATCAAGGACGGTTCATTGTTCTTGAAGGGTCAAGGTTCATTGGCTAACCAATTCGACTTATCATTGATTGCTCGTCGTTGGCAAGCATTCTACTTTGACGCTACTACTAAGGTTAAGTTTGATGCTAAGTCATACCAAGCAATGGCTGGTTTGACTAACTACTATAACAACAAGCACTTCTCAACAATTTCAATTACTTGGAACGAAGTTAACGGCCACGTGATTGAATTGACTCAAAATGATCGTGATAGCTACACTTCATTCTTAAAGGATGACGCAATCAAGATCCCTGAAGGTACTGAATGGGTTTGGTTCCGCACTAAGGTTCGTAAGGAATCATACACTTACGAATACTCATTTGACGGTACTAACTTCATCGAAATCCCAGTAGTCTTTGACGCAGCCATCCTTTCAGATGATTACGTTAACCAAACTATGGGTGGATTCTTCACAGGTGCCTTTGTTGGTATGTACGCAATGGATTACTCAGGTTATGGCGAAACTGCTGAATTCGACTTCTTTGATTACAAGGAATACGGCGAATTTGCAGACGACGTGAAGTAATTCTGTTAAATTAATGCAATTGAAAATGAAGTGAGACAAAAGGTTTCAGCCTTTTGTCCCACGTTAACAAGCCCGGTTTCTACCTTACTACGATAAGGAGAAATCGGGCTTGTTTTGTTCTGTTTCGTCTGACGTGGAATTGAATAAAATGTGATGAGATGTATGATGCCACTACGTGACTGAAAATCACATTGTGCACCGAAATGGAAGCACATGCCCAAGCCAAAGGGCGGTCTTGGGCAATTCGGGATAGCTGGCAGTCTAATGGCTAAAGCCAAAAGACTGCTCATCTACCCTCAGCGACAAACTCGACACCACGTGTCGAGTTTGTCCCATTTCGGTGTAAAGCCTGCCGGCCACAAAGTGATTTTCAGTCACTCCGCTAGATAAGCGTGGAATTATTGATTACCGCTAAATTTGTAGCAACAAAGATTACGGTATATTACTAGTCAGATTGCATGTTCAAACTAACGAAGAGGCTGAAAACAGGCTGGACTTTAGCTCGCACCGTGATGGCATAATCAGTAACGGGTTTCGTTATTGATTATGGATTTGTGAAGATGGTTAGCGCGTTAGCGAACCAAGCTTCAAATGCTTGTCTTCCATCACGGTGTCCAGACTGGTTCCAGCCTCGTAGTGGGAATCAATCTGAGACGCATATTCAAATTTCACGCTAGAAAAATTTTAGCCCTTTTTTGTGTGGTTTCGGGAAGGTGCTTGCAAAGATTCGTGCGATAGTACAAAATGGGTTCTTAATACTTGCTTTACCATGCAAAAAGCGTAAAATTACAATGTTCTCAAAGAATTATGCAATCATTAATATTAAAGTTTCGTTAAACGAAATTAAGGGAGAGTAATTATGTGGCGTTATTTAAAACGGCTAGTAATTGGGAAGCCGTTGAAGACTTTGGATGAAGGTGGGCAATCACTTTCACGGTTCAAAGCACTAGCCTTGTTGTCGTCAGATGCGTTGTCATCTGTGGCGTATGGGACGGAACAAATTACGACCGTGTTGTTGGCAGTTGCCGCTTCCGGTGCCGCAATGTGGTTCCAAATCCCAGTTGCTGCGTTGGTCTTAGTTCTGTTAGCAGCAATCACTCTATCGTATCGGATGATTATCCATGCGTATCCAGGTGGTGGTGGTGCCTACAAGGTTGCCTCAACTAACTGGGGGCAACACACCGGTTTAGTTGCTGGTGGCTCGCTACTGGTTGATTACATGTTAACGGTGGCGGTTTCGGTTACTGCCGGTACGCAGGCCATCACTTCAGCCATACCCGCTTTACGGGGGCATGTTGTGCCAATTGCGGTGATCATCGTGGTCTTGATTATGTGTTTGAATTTGCGTGGGATACGTGAATCAGCTGCGTTCCTGACTGTTCCGGTTTACTTCTTCGTGGTCATGATTGCAATTATGATCATCGTAGGTCTGTACAACATTTTAACTGGGCATGTTGAGTTCCAAGCACCATTAGCAGTTGGGCAATCGTTTGGTGGCATGAGTGTCATTTTATTCTTACGAGCCTTCTCGAGTGGTTCATCTTCATTAACTGGGGTTGAAGCCATTAGTAATGCCGTACCAAACTTTAAGGAACCAAAGCCCCGTAATGCGGCGGCAACGTTATCAATCATGGCTTTGATTTTGGCATTCTTCTTCGCTGGAATTACGTTCTTGTCATATTGGTATGGAATTCGTCCTAACCACGATGTGACGGTTTTAGCCCAAATCGGGATTCAAACTTTCGGTCATGGAGCATTTTTCTACCTATTACAATTAGCAACTGCCATGATCTTAGCGGTTGCTGCCAATACCGGTTTCTCTGCCTTCCCAATGCTGGCTTACAACTTGGCGAAAGACAAGTTTATGCCACACATGTACATGGATAAAGGTGACCGGCTTGGTTACTCAAACGGGATTGTTTCTCTCGCAATTGGTGCGATTGTCTTAATTGCCATCTTTGATGGGCAAACAGATAAGTTGATTCCATTGTATGCAGTTGGGGTGTTCGTACCATTTACTTTGAGTCAATCGGGGATGGTCAAACACTGGTATCGTGAACGCGGTAGCTACTGGATTGGTAAATCAATGATTAACGCCTTGGGTGCTTTTATCTCAGGCGCTTTGGTTATCATTTTGTTCGCATTACGTTTTGATAACGTCTGGCCTTACTTGATTATCATGCCTGCTTTGATTTACATGTTCTTGAAAATTAAAGGACACTATCAAAAAGTTGCTCGACAACTACGTTTGGTTTCACAAGAACCAATTGTCCGGCGCGAGTATGCCGGTTCAACAGTTATCGTGTTGGTATCTAATGTGACACGAGTAACTGCTGGTGCGATTGATTACGCCCGTTCAATCGGGGATTATGTCGTGGCAATGCACGTTTCGTTCGATACTGATCCAAACAAGGAACACCGAACAGCAAAGGAATTCAAATCAGAGTTCCCAGATGTTCGATATGTTGATATTCACTCTTCATACCGTTCAATTGCAGCGCCAACGTTGCGTTTCGTTGATGTGATTGCGAAGAATTCTAAAGAACGTAATTACTCAACAACAATTATCATTCCACAATTCACACCGAAAAAAGGTTGGCAAAACATCCTCCATAACCAAACAAGTTTGCGGTTACGGACGGTCTTGAATACGCGTGATGATTTAACGATTTCAACGTATTATTACCACTTAAAAGAATAGTAGTTTATTAAAGGCTTTCTCTGCTTGGCGGAGAGGGCCTTTTTTTGGCTCTGTCTGAGGTGGGCTTGAATAAGATTGGCCACTGCGTGCCTGGAAGTTGCTTGGCGCACCACGATGGAAGCACATGCTCAAGCAAAAGTGCGGTCTTGAACAACTCGGACAAGCTGGGACTCTAAGGAATAAATTCCTAAGAGTCCTCATCTTATCCTCAGCGGAAATATGTGCTTCACACATATTCCCCCAGTCGCGGTGTAAAGGCTACGCCCGCCAAGCAATTTCCAGCCACTCCGTTAGTTAGTAATGATGCTCAAACTAGCAAAGAGAACTACCAACCGCAGGCCACGGTAGCATGGGAAAAACAACACTGACAATAGAGCCTCAGTAGTTCAATGATTGCAAATTACAGAAACGACAATCCCACGTTAGAACCAGAATATGATGATACTAATCGGGATGAAGAATCAGCAAAATATGCGGGGGAAGATGTGAAATCTTAGCATTTAAAACGCGAATTATAATCATTTATTTTTAAAACAATAAGCCTCATATTATTTATTTTTATGTTAATGTGTTAAGGTTGGAATAACTTTTCGGGACGCTGATTTACGAAGAAGTGAACTGCAGAGGTGCTTTGATTGTCTAAATCAATAGCTTTGGGGGAACTTTACAGCGCCAAATAACGTTACTTATACAAGAAACGGAGCGCAGGGATATGAGCAAATATTTAGAGTTTCAAAATGTATCAAAAATCTATCACGGTCAAACGGCTGTGGATGATGTTAGTTTTAGTGTTGAAGAGGGTGAATTCATTTGTTTAATTGGGACGTCTGGATCGGGGAAAACAACTACGATGCGGATGATTAACCGAATGCTAAACCCAACAAAAGGCAAGGTGCTACTTGAGGGTAAAGACGTCACGAAGATGGACCCAATCAAACTCCGCCGTCGAATCGGATATGTGATTCAAAATATCGGTTTGATGCCACATATGACCATTCGTAAAAATATTACGATGGTTCCAAATTTATTGAAGTGGTCACAAGTGAAACAAGATGCTAAAGCCCTTGAATTAATTAAACTGGTTGAATTACCAGAAGAATACTTAGATCGGTATCCTGGTGAATTGTCAGGGGGGCAACAACAGCGGATTGGTGTCGTGCGTGCCCTAGCTGCTGATCAAAAACTTATCTTGATGGATGAACCATTTGGTGCTTTGGATCCAATTACCCGGGAAGCGTTACAAGTATTAGTCAAAAACCTACAAGAAAAATTAGGTAAGACAATCATATTTGTCACGCACGACATGGATGAAGCGTTGGATTTATCAACCAAAATCGGTGTCATGGACGCGGGTGAACTCATTCAATTTGATACACCAGCAAACATTTTGGCACACCCAGCTAATGACTTCGTTGCTGAACTATTGGGGCACGAACGATTATTGGCTGCCCAACAAAACAGTCGGACAGTTGGCCAAATCATGAAGAAAAACCCAATCGCGGTTTCACCAGGGAAATCTTTACGTGAAGCGGTTACCGTGATGCGCAAAAATCACGTTGATACCTTACTAGTTACTGATGATGATCAACACTTAAAAGGTTATGTCGATATTGAAGATATTGATATCAGTTTTAAAACCGCTACGAGTGTTAGCGATGTAATGCATAAAGGGATGTTTTATGTGAAATCCGATATGTTAGTGCGTGATACAGTTGAACGAATATTGAAACGGGGTGCGTCGTACGTTCCAGTAGTTGATAATGAACTGCGTTTGACTGGGATTGTGACGCGCTCGTCATTGGTCGATATGGTTTATTCCGCAATTTGGGGTGATGAGAATGAAGAGGCTACTCCCCAAGTTGAACCTAGTGCGACAGTGGAGGTAAGCGATGATTAATTTCTTACAAGAAAATGGTGTGCAACTCCTTTATAAAACTTGGCAACAATTGTATATTTCAGCAATTGCGATTGCGCTAGGGATGGCAGTGGCAATTCCGCTGGGGATTATCTTAACGCGTTTCCCTAAGACTGCTAAAATCGTCCTTGGAATTGCAAGTATGTTACAGACGGTTCCTTCACTGGCTTTGCTAGCATTGATGATTCCACTATTTGGGATCGGTAAAGTACCAGCGATTATTGCTTTATTCATCTACTCACTCTTACCAATTCTTCGGAATACGTATTTAGGTATGGATGGGGTTGATCGCAATTTAATTGATGCAGCCAAAGGCATGGGCATGACAACTTGGCAATCAATCAGACGGGTGCAGATTCCGTTTGCCTTACCCGTTATTATGACCGGGGTTCGGTTAGCGTCAGTCTATGTAATTGCATGGGCAACTTTAGCGTCATACATTGGCGCGGGTGGCTTAGGTGATTTTATCTTTAGTGGTTTGAACCTGTATCAACCGGCCTTCATCATTGGTGGGACCGTGCCAGTTATGATTATGGCTTTATTAGTTGACTGGGCACTTGGTAAGCTAGAAAAACGGCTGACACCAATTAACCTACGAAAGGCGGCAAATGCATGAGAAAAGCAAGGTATTATTTGTTGATTTTGCTGTTGCCCTTATTAGTTGGTTTGAGTGGCTGCGGATTACCAGGTTTAGGCAGTAGCGGTAAAGATGCGATTAAAGTTAGTTCCGTTAGTACCACGGAATCACAGATTTTAGCGAACATGATTGCTGAACTTGTCGAACATGAAACGAATGAAAAAGTCGAATTAGTGAATAATTTGGGCTCGTCAATCGTTGTGCAACAATCGATGATGCAAGGTAGCTCAGATATTTCAGCGGGGCGTTATGACGGAACTGAAATAACAGCTACGTTAAAAATGAAACCCACGAAAGATCCGGTTAAGGCGCAAGAAATTGTTAAAACCCAATTTTTGAAACGTTACAATCAAACTTGGTTCCCAACATATGGTTTTGCGGACACATATGCATTTATGGTTAGTGATGCTACAGCTAAAAAATACCACCTTGAAACAATTAGCGACTTAGCCAAAGTTGGCTCAAAGTTGTCAGCAGGGGTTGATAGCTCATGGCTGAATCGGGTTGGGGATGGTTATCCAGCATTTCAAAAGGCGTATGGGTTCAAGTTCAAGAAAGCGACACCAATGCAAGTTGGTTTAGTTTACGATTCTTTGGCAGCTAAAAAGATGGATGTCGTTTTAGGGTATTCAACGGATGGTCGGATTAAGAGTTATCATTTAAAAGTTTTAAAGGATGACCGTCAATTTTTCCCACCATACAATTGTAGCCTTGTTGCGACTAATCAGATATTGAAGGCGCACCCTGAATTGAAACCATTGCTAAGCCGACTAGATGGCAAAATTGATCTGACGACGATGCAAAATTTAAACTACGAAGTCGATAATAATTTGTTAGAACCAAGTGTCGTAGCACATAACTTTTTGGTTAAGCATAATTACTTTCGGGCAGGAGGGGCGAAATGAATAATTTGAATACATGGCAACAACTTGTTGATTATTTTCAAAATAACTCAGTTTATGTCTTGGGACAGTTTGGTCGGCACTTCTTGATTGCAATTTACGGGGTACTCTTTGCAACTATTATTGGGATGCCGATTGGTTTGTGGATTGCCCACCATAGTAAGATGAGTCGTTGGGTACTAGATGCAGTGAATGTTATTCAAACAATTCCATCACTAGCGTTGATGTCGATTATTATGTTAGGCCTTGGCTTAGGGGTTAACACCGTTATCGCAACCGTGTTCTTATACTCACTCTTACCCATCATTGCGAATACTTTTAGTGGTATGAAGAGCGTCGACAAAAACTTGCTCGATGTTGGTAAAGGCATGGGGATGACACGTTGGCAGTTGCTATTCCAAGTAGAATTACCATTAGCGGTTTCGGTAATTATGGGTGGGATTCGTAACGCCTTAGTTGTAGCCATTGGGATAACTGCCATCGGTGCCTTTGTTGGGGCTGGTGGATTAGGTGACATCATTATTCGTGGTACCAATGCGACGAATGGTGCAGCCATTATCTTAGCCGGTTCAATTCCAACTGCTTTGATGGCGATCATTGCGGATTTGGTTTTAGGTTATATCGAAAAGAAAATGGATAAACAAGTTAAACACGCATAGTATAGAAAGAAGGATATTTTTATTCCGAGAAAGAAATTAATGTTGCGTTGTAGCAAAGTATTGCTAGTCATGGCGCAAGTGGGCTGGTTGCTCATTGGTTTATATGCTCTCATTAAAATGAACGATCACACGACGTGGTCATTTGGTAGTATGCTCCTAGTAGCAATTGTGGCCTCTGTTGGTCAACTGCCAATCTATCAACGATTAGCATAGACAATTAACCATGTAATCGACATGGTTAATTAGCGAAGAACAGTAATATTCGAGCTACTGAATAAATAGAGTCAAAAAAGGGTGAAACTTACAAGCTTCACCCTTTTTGTGTGCTGATAAATGTTATGATATAAGTAATTAATACATAGTTGAAAGGAAAGTCAGGAAATGCCAAAAAAAGTAACAATTCGTGAAGTTGCACAGTTATCGGAGGTTTCAATAACTGCAGTTTCACAAATTTTAAATGGTAAGGGTGAGCGATTTCCGTTAGCAACGCGTGAAAAGGTGATTGCCGCAAAAGATGAATTAGGCTATGTGCCCAATTATTCAGCCCAAACAATGCGCAATAGTGGCACGATTACAATGGGGGTCTTGGTACCAGATATTCATAACCCGTTTTTTTCACGTTTTTTTCAAGGCGTCCAAGATTACGGTAAGTATCATAACTTACGCATAATTTTGGTGAGTTCCGATGGTGATCATGAACGCGATGTTAAAAATGTTGATGAATTAATCGGCCGTTCTGCTGATGGCTTGATTATTGCCAATGACGTCGCTGAAGACATGCGGATTGATAAGATGCTGACAAAAAATAATATTCCGTATTTATTACTTGATCAAAGTCCGGATGATGGATATTCCGATCACATTGAAATCAATGAATATCACGGTGGTCAGTTAGCCGCACAACATTTATTAGATTTAGGGCATCAGAAAATAGCAATTGCATCGCCGGCTGTCTTGACTCCCAATTTGAGCAAACGGGTTCAAGGCTTTGTCGATACCTTAGCGGCGGCAGATGTTGATATCGCTGATCGAATTTGCATTACCGAGTTGAATAAACATAGTGGTTACGCGACTGGTAGTGAAATCATCAAAAAGTTTCCAGATACAACTGCTATTTGGGGGTTAAATGATGAAGTGGCGATTGGCATCTATAAAGCCATCGCTGATGCGGGTAAAAAAATACCAGCTGATATTTCGGTGATTGGGTACGATAACACCGACTATGCTGATTATTTACAGCCACCATTGACGACCATTGATCAGCCAATTCGTGAAAGTGGCCAACGCGCAGCAGAAATGTTACATGCGCGGATTAACAACCCGAAAGTTGCCAAACAAGTCTGGCGCCATGATGTCGAATTAGTTGTTCGTGAGTCAACTCGGAAACTGTAGAATTAGAGTTTCATTAAAATAAGTATTAATAGTGGAAACCGTTTTCAAATTTATGTATGATGAATGCATGAATATCGAATGACGGTTTTTTATTTAATGGTAAAACGTTTTACGAAAGAGAGAATAGGGTAGCTAATTATGGAAAAGAAAGTTGTTGTTTTAGGAAGCTTAAACGTTGATTCAATTTTGCACATTAACCATTTACCAAAACAAGGTGAAACGATGGCGATGAATGATACTACGGTAGCTCCTGGTGGTAAGGGCGCTAACCAAGCTGTCGCCGCCAAACGTATGGGCGCACAAACTAGTTTTATCGGTGCCGTTGGTGATGATCAAAATGGTGCGATGATGTTATCTGCATTAACTAATGACCAAGTTGATACTAAGCACGTTACTGTGATGAATGGTATCTCAACTGGGGCAGCATACATTTTGCTTGAAGAAGATGGTAACAATACTATTTTAATCAATGGTGGTACTAACCAACAATTGACCGAAGCCCACATCGAAGCTGCACGTGAAGTGATTGAAAATGCAGATGTTTTGATTACTCAATTTGAAACACCAATGGCAACCGCAATTGCTGCTTTCAAAATTGCTAAAGACGCCGGCGTATTGACTATCTTGAATCCAGCGCCAGCGGCTGCCAACATTCCAGGCGAATTGATGATGTTAACTGACATTATTATTCCTAATGAAACTGAAAGCGAAATTATTACTGATATTGAAGTTACCGACGAAGCATCAATGGTTGCTTCAGCAAATATCTTACAATCATTAGGTGTTGAAAATGTAATTATCACGGTAGGTGCCCGCGGAGCCTTCTATCAAACCACTAAGGGACACGGCTTTGTGGATGCGTTTAAGGTTAACGCTGTTGATACTACAGCCGCAGGTGATTCATTTATTGGATCATTAGCAGCTAATCTTGATCATGATTTAGCGAACTTAGCCGAAGCAATTCGTGTTTCAAACAAAACTTCTTCATTAGCGGTTCAAGGTGCTGGTGCATTGCCATCAATCCCAACCCGTGAACAAGTTTTCACTGCGCTAGGTAAATAAATAATTTGGAAAGTCGTAATTTAGTGAATAGCTAAATTACGACTTTTTTGCAAAAAAACTAAAAACGTGACGAACTTCGCATTATTTTTGCCGACTTTGATATATAATGAGAGTGTGTAATCGCTATCTTGGGGATGCGATTGCTCAAACAAATAGTTTAGTTAAGCGCTAAGCATGCGTTAAGTTTGATTTAAGTGAATGCTAAACAGCTAAAGACACGGGGGACTTTATTTATGTTTATCAAAAATGTTAATCAGGAACTTTTGACTGATTTAAGGCAACAGATGCAATTTAAGGATTTGACGGACCAACAATTCCGGTTGCTTGCGCGTGATATGACTTATCATGAAGCAAAACGTGGTCAAGTATTATTTGATCAAGGCGAACCAACTAATCGGTTGTATCTCGTTATTTCTGGTTTGCTCCAACTGGACGAACTGGATCTTGATGGAAATGAGTTTTTTCATTTCATTGGGTCAAAACAGTTATATCCTTTATCAGTTATTGTCGGGAAGGAATCAGAATTTCAGGCGACGGGGGAAGCTTTGTCTGATCTCGAATACATCACGGTGAGCTTGTCATTGTACCAACGATTTATCACACAAAATGACAAGATGGTTAAATCAGTGATGACCCAGCTTACGGATGTAATGAATGAATACAAACTAAATTGGTGTGATTCCATGACATATGGAACTAGTGAACGGATCTTACGTACCTTGACTAATCTTTCGGAGCAGACCGGTGAATTTGATGCGGATGGTAATCTCCGGTTGCCATTTAGAACATCATTCATTGATTTAGCCAAAATTTGTGGAACGACACGTGAAACAATGAGCCGAACTATTAGTGATTTGGTCAAAGAAGGTGTTTGTGTGTTTGATCATAAGCAACTAACAATGATAGCAGAATAGAAACATATACAACGTAGTACCTGCAATGATAATTTTATTGCAGGTATTTTTATTACAAGTTTTATATTTTGAATATATAAATCATTACTAGCGAGACTGGAAAGGTAATCACGCTAATGCAATATGAGCTGATCTCACGGAAATTTAGTAAGATGGCTAAGGTTACTATCCATAGTCAAACAAGACTGTATGATAGGTACGAGGTGAAAGGTTGGTTACAAAATCATAGAATAGCAATTTCGTTAGCTAATGATTTAAACGGCGGAATAATTACTAAATAAGTAATGTGCAGATTTACCCGGATACACAGTTGACGTTGGTATCAGATTTTTTGAGTGCGTCAATTGATTTACCGCTTTTAATATTGAACGATAGACAGCTTGGCTGGAGAGCTGGGGAATATTCAGCGTGCTAACTTGGGTGTTAATTGATGATGAGCATATGAGAATAGGAAATGAATGCGCGATATTACTATGCACCAGATAATTCTACGACGGTGGTGTGGCAAACATATTATAGTAAGAAACACCAAAACTTCAGTTATTATATGGGCGATGATTACAGAGCTAGATGTGTAGAAAGCAAGTAGCTAGTTGGGTTACAGGCAGAGTTAAAGTAGCGACAAGAAAAAAGTTTGAAAAAGTACTTGCATTGGTTTTAAATGAGCGGTAATATATAAAAGTTGTCAAAAGCAAGTAGCTAACTTAGTTGCTTCGCAGGAGATAACGAAAAAAATTAATTTAAATTAGTTGTTGACTTCTTAGAGGTTAACGAGTAATATAAATAGATGTTGTCACAGCGACAACGCAAACGTAGATCTTTGAAAACTGAATAAAGTTTTGACAATCAAATGATGTAAGGGTCTTAGATTTTGAATCTAAGATGTACAGATTTGCAAAAGTCAATTTCGCAAATAAATTGAATCAATTACCTCCCCGGTAATTGATTCAGGATAACAAAAGAGTCATCAAGACTCAATTTTAAATTGAGAGTTTGATCCTGGCTCAGGATGAACGCTGGCGGCGTGCCTAATACATGCAAGTCGAACGGACTGTGGTGATTATGATCGAAGAGCTTGCTCGGAGAGATTAATCACAATGCAGTCAGTGGCGAACGGGTGAGTAACACGTGGGAAACCTACCTCTTAGCAGGGGATAACATTTGGAAACAGATGCTAATACCGTATAACAATTAGAACCGCATGGTTCAAGTTTTAAAAGATGTTCTGCTTATCACTAAGAGATGGTCCCGCGGCGTATTAGCTAGATGGTGAGGTAATGGCTCACCATGGCAATGATACGTAGCCGAGTTGAGAGACTGATCGGCCACATTGGGACTGAGACACGGCCCAAACTCCTACGGGAGGCAGCAGTAGGGAATCTTCCACAATGGACGAAAGTCTGATGGAGCAACGCCGCGTGTGTGATGAAGGCTTTCGGGTCGTAAAACACTGTTATAAGAGAAGAACGTCAGTGAGAGTAACTGTTCATTGAGTGACGGTATCTTATCAGAAAGGGACGGCTAAATACGTGCCAGCAGCCGCGGTAATACGTATGTCCCAAGCGTTATCCGGATTTATTGGGCGTAAAGCGAGCGCAGGCGGTTATTTAAGTCTGATGTGAAAGCCTACGGCTCAACCGTAGAATTGCATCGGAAACTGGATAACTTGAGTGCAGTAGAGGAGAGTGGAACTCCATGTGTAGCGGTGAAATGCGTAGATATATGGAAGAACACCAGTGGCGAAGGCGGCTCTCTGGACTGTAACTGACGCTGAGGCTCGAAAGTGTGGGTAGCAAACGGGATTAGATACCCCGGTAGTCCACACCGTAAACGATGAATGCTAGTTGTTAGAGGGTTTCCGCCCTTTAGTGACGCAGCTAACGCATTAAGCATTCCGCCTGGGGAGTACGACCGCAAGGTTGAAACTCAAAGGAATTGACGGGGGCCCGCACAAGCGGTGGAGCATGTGGTTTAATTCGAAGCAACGCGAAGAACCTTACCAGGTCTTGACATCCCTTGACACTCCTAGAGATAGGACGTTCCCTTCGGGGACAAGGTGACAGGTGGTGCATGGTTGTCGTCAGCTCGTGTCGTGAGATGTTGGGTTAAGTCCCGCAACGAGCGCAACCCTTATTACTAGTTGCCAGCATTAAGTTGGGCACTCTAGTGAGACTGCCGGTGACAAACCGGAGGAAGGTGGGGATGACGTCAAATCATCATGCCCCTTATGACCTGGGCTACACACGTGCTACAATGGATGGTACAACGAGTCGCAAAGTCGCGAGGCTAAGCTAATCTCTTAAAGCCATTCTCAGTTCGGATTGTAGTCTGCAACTCGACTACATGAAGTCGGAATCGCTAGTAATCGCGGATCAGCACGCCGCGGTGAATACGTTCCCGGGCCTTGTACACACCGCCCGTCACACCATGAGAGTTTGTAACAACCCAAAGTCGGTGGGTAACCTTCGGGAGCCAGCCGCCTAAGGTGGGATAGATGATTAGGGTGAAGTCGTAACAAGGTAGCCGTAGGAGAACCTGCGGCTGGATCACCTCCTTTCTAAGGATAATACGGAAACTTACACATTTGTCAAAACTTTATTTAGTTTTGAGAGGTCTACTCTCAAACTTGTTCTTTGAAAACTGAATACTATCATTTAAATTAATTAATCAATTCAATTTTTAATATTTATATTATTAAATTGAGCCGAGAACATCGCGTTTTTTTGAGTTTTAAAACAATAGTTTTAATCTCGCTAAAGGTCAAACTAACAAGTTGACGCCTCAAAAATTAACCGTATTGAAAGATACTAGGTTAAGTTAATAAGGGCGCATGGTGGATGCCTTGGCACTAGGAGCCGATGAAGGACGGGACTAACACCGATATGCTTCGGGGAGCTGTAAGTAAGCTTTGATCCGGAGATTTCCGAATGGGGAAACCCAATTACGTGAGTAATTATCACCTGCTGAATATATAGGCAGGATGAAGTAGACGTTGTGAACTGAAAACATCTTCATAGCAACAGGAATAGAAAGAAAAATCGATTCCGGTAGTAGCGGCGAGCGAAATCGGAAGAGCCCAAACCTAGAAGCTTGCTTCTAGGGGTTGTAGGACAGAACATTGGAGTTACCAAGTTATAACATAGATGAATCAACTGGGAAGTTGAGCTAGAGAGGGTGATAGCCCCGTAATCGAAATGTTATAGCCTCCGTTCTGGATCCTGAGTACGGCGGAGCACGTGAAATTCCGTCGGAATCCGCGGGGACCATCCCGCAAGGCTAAATACTCCCTAGTGGACCGATAGTGAACAGTACCGTGAGGGGAAAGGTGAAAAGCACCCCGGAAGGGGAGTGAAATAGTTCCTGAAACCATGTGCTTACAATAAGTTAGAGCCCGTTAATGGGTGATAGCGTGCCTTTTGTAGAATGAACCGGCGAGTTACGATAACATGCAAGGTTAAGGTGGAAAGACCGGAGCCGTAGCGAAAGCGAGTCTGAAATGGGCGAATATAGTATGTTGTTGTAGACCCGAAACCAGGTGACCTACCCATGTGCAGGATGAAGGTGCGGTAAAACGCACTGGAGGTCCGAACCCGTGTCTGTTGAAAAAGGCTGGGATGACGTGTGGGTAGCGGTGAAATTCCAAACGAACTTGGAGATAGCTGGTTCTCTCCGATAGCTTTTTAGGCTAGCCTCCGGAATTAGAATCACGGAGTAGAGCACTGTTTGGACTAGGGCCCATCTCGGTTACAAATTCAGATAAACTCCGAATGCCGTTGATTTATGTCCGGGAGTCAGACGATGAGTGATAAGATCCACCGTCGAAAGGGAACAGCCCAGACCGCCAGTTAAAGGTCCCTAAATATTATGTAAGTGGAAAAAGGATTGGGAGTTGCATAGACAACTAGGATGTTGGCTCAGAAGCAGCCACCATTTAAAGAGTGCGTAATAGCTCACTAGTCGAGTGATTCTGCGCCGAAAATGTACCGGGGCTAAACATATTACCGAAACTGCGGGTGCCACGTAAGTGGCGCGATAGGAGAGCGTTCTAAGGGCAATGAAGCTAGACCGTGAGGACTGGTGGAGCGCTTAGAAGTGAGAATGCCGGTATGAGTAGCGAAAGACAGGTGAGAATCCTGTCCACCGAATGACTAAGGTTTCCTGGGGAAGGCTCGTCCTCCCAGGGTTAGTCGGGACCTAAGGCGAGGCCGAGAGGCGTAGTCGATGGATAACAGGTTGATATTCCTGTACCAGTGTATTTGTTTGAACAATGGAGGGACGCAGAAGGATAATGAATGCGCACTGCTGGATATGTGCGTTTAAATCGTAAGTCTTGATAAGAGTCAAATGCTTTTATCTTCAAGGACAAGCGATGATGAGGACCGAAATTTAAGTAGGGAAGTTCATGATTTCACGCTGCCGAGAAAAGCTTCTAGTTAGAATACATTTGCCCGTACCGCAAACCGACACAGGTAGTCGAGGAGAGAATCCTAAGGTGTGCGAGAGAACTCTCGTTAAGGAACTCGGCAAAATGACCCCGTAACTTCGGGAGAAGGGGTGCTGACCGCAAGGTCAGCCGCAGTGAATAGGCCCAGGCGACTGTTTATCAAAAACACAGGTTTCTGCAAAATCGTAAGATGACGTATAGGGGCTGACGCCTGCCCGGTGCTGGAAGGTTAAAAGGATGGCTTAGCTTCGGCGAAGGTCAGAATTGAAGCCCCAGTAAACGGCGGCCGTAACTATAACGGTCCTAAGGTAGCGAAATTCCTTGTCGGGTAAGTTCCGACCCGCACGAAAGGCGTAACGATCTGGGCACTGTCTCAACGAGAGACTCGGTGAAATTTAAATACCCGTGAAGATGCGGGTTACCCGCGACAGGACGGAAAGACCCCATGGAGCTTTACTGTAGCTTGATATTGAGTGTTTGTGCAGCTTGTACAGGATAGGTAGGAGCCGTAGAAATCGGGACGCTAGTTTCGATTGAGGCGTTGGTGGGATACTACCCTCGCTGTATGACCACTCTAACTCACACCACTAATCGTGGTGGAAGACAGTGTCTGGCAGGCAGTTTGACTGGGGCGGTCGCCTCCTAAAAGGTAACGGAGGCGCCCAAAGGTTCCCTCAGAATGGTTGGAAATCATTCGTAGAGTGTAAAGGCATAAGGGAGCTTGACTGTGAGACTGACTAGTCGAGCAGGTACGAAAGTAGGGCTTAGTGATCCGGTGGTTCCGCATGGAAGGGCCATCGCTCAACGGATAAAAGCTACCCTGGGGATAACAGGCTTATCTCCCCCAAGAGTCCACATCGACGGGGAGGTTTGGCACCTCGATGTCGGCTCATCGCATCCTGGGGCTGTAGTCGGTCCCAAGGGTTGGGCTGTTCGCCCATTAAAGCGGTACGCGAGCTGGGTTCAGAACGTCGTGAGACAGTTCGGTCCCTATCCGTCGCGGGCGCAGGAAATTTGAGAGGAGCTGTCCTTAGTACGAGAGGACCGGGATGGACATACCTCTGGTGTACCAGTTGTTCCGCCAGGAGCATCGCTGGGTAGCTATGTATGGATGAGATAAACGCTGAAAGCATCTAAGTGTGAAACTCGCCTCGAGATGAGATCCCATCTTTATGAAAGTAAGACCCCTCAAAGATGATGAGGTAGATAGGTTAGAAGTGGAAGTGCAGTGATGCATGGAGCGGACTAATACTAATCGGTCGAGGACTTAACCACGAAGTGGTGTCCGGTAAGATTAAGTAATAAATGATAGTATTCAGTTTTGAGAGATTAAGTCAAATTAATACCTCAGTAATTGATATAAGAGTGTGGTGGCGATAGCGCAGAAGATACACCTGTTCCCATGCCGAACACAGAAGTTAAGCTCTGTAGCGCCAAAAGTAGTTGGGGGATCGCTCCCTGCGAGGATAGGACGTCGCCATGCTTATATTAAATTATTCCGGCATAGCTCAGTTGGTAGAGCACCTGACTGTTAATCAGGTTGTCGACGGTTCGAGCCCGCCTGCCGGAGTTATGTTGAAAACGCTAGAATTCAGAAATGGATTTTAGCGTTTTTTTGTGAATTTAAGAGTCTCTATTTCGTCTGACGTGGGATTGAATAAAATGTGATGAGATGTATGATGCCACTGCGTGCCTGAAAATCACTTTGTGCACCGAAATGGAAGCACATGCCCAAGCCAAAGGGCGGTCTTGGGCAATTCGGGATAGCTGGCAGTCTAATGGCTAAAGCCAAAAGACTGCTCATCTACCCTCAGCGACAAACCCGACACGTGGTGTCACGTTCGTCCCATTTCGGTGTAAAGCCTGCCGGCCACAAAGTGATTTCCAGCCACTCCGTTAGATAAGCGTTGAATTATTGATTACCGCTAAACTTGCAGCGACAAGGATTACGGCATAATACTAGTCAGACTGCCTGCTCAAACTAACGAAGAGGCTGGAAACTGGCTGGACTTTAGCTCGCACCGTGATGGCATAATCAGTAACGGGTTTCGTTACTGATTATGGATTTGTGAAGATGGTTACCGCGTTAGCGAACCAAGCTTCGCAAACATTTGAAGACCGCACTGTGGCTTCAAATGCTTGTCTTCCATCACGGTGTCCAGACTGGTTCCAGACACGTAGTGGGAATCAATCTGAGACATATATTCAAAGTCCACGCTAGAAAAATTTTAGCCATTTAAGAGGCTGTAATCTTCATTTAATCTACCACTAGTATTATGTACTTATCCCCTAAAAGCATGATAAAGTCTCAGAACAGCTTTATCACTTTCTTCATAAATAATCTCCTTGAGTGCTATGCCTAACCAACATAGTGCTTTTTCTTTGTGTGCATCCGTGAATACGCAGAAGTAATTAACACTATATTACGTTATCGAGGTAAAACTTGGATTTTTGACTCTTTAATCAAAAATTGAGGTATGCTAAACTAGTACAGTTGCAATTATTTAGAGGTTCATCTACCATCCCTCTTCAAAAAACTAGGAGATTTATTTTATGGATAATGTACAAACAAAAACAGCAGTAAAGGTAAAAATAAAGCCTGCTGCACAAATTGCTTTGATTGGGGTTGTTGCCGCTATGTATGTGGTAATTACAGCATTCATAGCACCTTTTTCTTTTGGACCTGTTCAATTACGCTTGTCAGAAATGCTTAATCATTTGGCGGCATTTAATAAGCGTTATATTGTTGCCGTTACTTTAGGTGTTGTTATTGCTAACATGTTTTTTGGGTTAGGGATTATTGATGTAATTGCAGGGAGTTTGCAGACCCTTATAATGACTTCTCTTGCGTATTTGCTGACGCGCAAGGTTAAATCGACAATCGTCAAATTAAGCATCACAACGGTTATCACAACGTTAATGATGTGGGTGATTGCATTGGAACTACCAGTTGTGCTGCATCAAAAAATGCTCTTTTGGCCAACTTACATTAGCTTAATGATTGGTGAACTTGGTTCCATGGTTATTGGTGGAGTTATCGTGTATGCCTTAAGTAAACGGGTTGATTTGACTGAATAAATCAACAAACAGAGTCTATACTAGATATTAGCCATATGATTTAGATTAATAAAAATTTAGGCACCGGTGAATGTATTGCTAGCCTAATAATAAATGAACTAACAAATATAGATATGCCTGGCTAATAGCAAAAAGGACTTAACTCTACCAAATGCGGTAAAGTTAAGTCCTTTTGTTATGCTTCGGTTTGAAGCTCTTCGAGTTCCATACTCTTTTCTTCCCAATCAGCTTCGATGCCGGATAGTTCTTCTGTTGCTGCATCGACGACTTTTTGGAGGTCAGAAAGCTTGGCAATATCTGAGCCAACATCGGGTTCATTCATGGCAGCTAAGGCTTCATCACGTTTAGTCTCTAATGCCATCATTTGCGCTTCTAGGTCATCAACTGCGCGTTGGAGTTTGCGAATAATCTTTTGAGCTTCCTTCGATTGTTGATAGTTATCTTGCTTAGAAGGCTGTGAGTTTTCAACTAGTACATCATTTTCGGTGTCCGGTACTTGCGCCGTTTTTTCGATGTAGTAGTCATAGTCACCCATGAAGACTTTTGAACCTTCAGGCGAGATTTCAACAATTTCGGTAGCCGTCTGATTGA
Source organism: Periweissella cryptocerci (assembly GCF_004358325.1). NCBI lineage: Bacteria > Bacillati > Bacillota > Bacilli > Lactobacillales > Lactobacillaceae > Periweissella > Periweissella cryptocerci. The sequence continues at coordinate 2,004,134 of NZ_CP037940.1, forward strand.
TGAAGTACCGGTCATGGGAAACAAATAAGACCGTACCGTTAAATTCGTTGACGGCAACTTCAAGAACTTCGCGGGAATCGATATCCAGGTGATTAGTTGGTTCGTCAAGGATAAGGAAGTTATCGTGATCCATCGCTAACTTAGTGAGCATCAGACGCGCCCGTTCGCCCCCTGAGAGACTATTAACCTTTTTGGTAATATCATCCCCACTAAAGAGAAATGAGCCAAGAATCGACCGAATATCCTTTTCTGGCGTTTGTGGATGCTCATCCCAGAGTTCTTGCACAATTGTTTTGTTTTCGTGGAGCGTGTGTTGCTCTTGGTCATAGTAGCCAACCGACACATTGGCGCCAATTTTAGCAGATCCTTTGATAAACGGAATGATGCCTAGGATGCTCTTGAGTAAAGTCGATTTACCAACACCATTAGGACCAACAATAGCAACGGCATGGTGTTTATCGACGTCAATATTAATTGGTTCAGCGAGAATATGATCGGGTGAATACCCAACTGCCGCATCACGGACACGTAAAACTTCACTCCCGCTTTCTAGGTCAGTTGAGAATTGGATTTGAGCGCGGGATGAATCAACCGTTGGCTTTTCAATCCGTTCCATTTTTTCGAGTTGTTTCCGCCGTGCTTGTGCCCGCTTGGTCGTGGAAGCGCGGACAATATTACGATTAACGAAGTCTTCCAACTTATCAATTTCTTTTTGTTGTTTTTCAAATTCCCGAGAAGCAGTCTTAAGACGTTCGGCTTTTGTATCCAAGAAACGGGAATAATTACCAGTATAGTGGTCAAGATGGCCAAAGTTCATATCGTAAACTTCAGTGACAACGCGATCTAGGAAGTACCGGTCGTGCGATACGAGTAAGAGGGCACCGGTGTAGCTTTGTAAATAGCTTTCCAGCCACGCTAAAGTATCCATATCTAAGTGGTTAGTTGGTTCATCTAAAATTAATAAATCGGGACGTTCAAGTAGGGCTTTAGCTAGGGCTAAACGTGTTTTTTGACCACCGCTCAGAGAGCTAATCTTGTCATCAAAACGATCCGGTTCAAACTGAAAACCATGGAGCACACCACGAATAGCTGCTTCATAACCGTAACCATTTTTTTCGTTAAAATCGTGTTGGATTTGGTCGTAGTTAGCGAGTACGCGGGTGTATTCATCTGGGGTCACCGAACTAGGGTCAGCAATCACGGCTTCTAAACGGTGCATTTCTTTTTCCATTTTACGGACTTCAGCGAACGCATCAAGCATTTCATCCCAGATTGTATTTTCAGTGTCTAAACCGGTATCTTGCGCCAAATAACTCATGGTGAGATCTTTCTTGCTAGTGACATCACCTTCATCAGGGGCTTCTTGGCCAGTGATGATTTTCAGCAAGGTCGACTTACCAGCACCATTGCGCCCAACTAAAGCAATCCGCGCGCGGTCTTGAATTTCTAATTGTACATCGCTAAACAATACATCCGCTCCAAAGCGGCGTTCCACATGTTGGACTTGCAACAAAATCATTTTGGCTTACCTCATTCTTTATCTCTAATATGTTGATTTTACCATAGCTGCGCCTAAAAGTTTGTGAAAATGCGATTGTTTTTTAGTTCACAAGCAAGCAAAATGTGCTACAATAGCAAACGAAAAGAAATTCACAAGACAAAATAATATTTGTGAAAATGGAGGACGATTACGTGACTGAACCATCAATTCCACGCGCAACTGCTAAGCGCTTGCCAATCTATTACCGTTATCTTAACTTCTTATTGGATGCGGGTAAAACTCGGGTTTCATCGACTGAATTGTCAGATGCTGTGAAGTTTGATGCAGCCACGATTCGTCGTGACTTCTCATACTTTGGCGCATTGGGAAAACGCGGATATGGATATGACGTTGAAAGTTTACTAACTTTTTTCGCGAAGATTCTTAACCAAGATACTTTAACAAATGTTGCTTTAATTGGTTTGGGAAATTTAGGCCATGCTTTGTTAAACTTTAATTTCCACAAAAATTCAAATGTGCGCGTATCGGCAGTATTTGATATTAACCCAGAATTAATTAACACAATCCAATCTGGGGTGCCAGTATATGATATTCAAGATTTAGTTAAGCAAATCGAAGATCAACGGATTGAAATTGCAATTTTGACTGTGCCATCTGAAACAGCTCAAAAGACAACGGATTTACTTGTACAAGCGGGTGTGAAGGGGATTTTAAACTTCACGCCATTACGTGTTACTGTACCAGACTCTGTTCGCGTGCAAAACGTTGATTTAACTAACGAATTGCAAACTTTGATTTACTTCATTGAAAACTACACCAGTGAAGGTGAAAATAAATAATTAATTCTTTTTCGGGCTGACCATTTTGGTTGGCCTTTTTTTATATTACTGAATGCACTTTAAATTTGTACAGATATATATAGCGGAAAAATAAGTAGGCAAAATGTGCGCTAATTACACATGTAAAATGTCGATTAGGGTGGATTTGTTAACCATAAGACTTGCATTCTTTTGCGGGCGTGATAAGATAGTGATTGTAGATATTAGCACTTAGAGAATGAGAGTGCTAAAAATAATTCATATGGAGGTGGATAGCATGTTAAAGCCATTAGGTGATCGTGTTATTTTACAATTAGAAAAAAAAGAAGAAGAAACATTCGGCGGTATCGTGATTGCCGGTGGTACTGACGAAAAACCAACCACAGCGAAGGTTATTGCTGTTGGTGCCGGTTACCTCTTGCAAGATGGTACGTTGACACCTTTATCAGTTAAGGCGGGCGACATTGTCTTGTTTGATAAGTTTGCTGGTAATGAAATCAAGCACGATGGTGAAGATTTCTTAGTAGTTCACGAAAAAGACATCATCGCGATTGTCGACTAATTTACAATGGTGCAGAATTTAACGTAAAGTTTGAATTTTGGCAACCGTTAATGAAATATAAAATTGAAGTGAGGCAAATTAACACATGGCAAAAGATTTAAAATTCTCTGAAGACGCTCGCGCAGCAATGTTACGTGGGGTTGATAAGTTAGCAGATACAGTTAAGACAACCATTGGACCAAAGGGACGTAACGTTGTTTTGGAAGAAACTTACGGCGCACCTACCATCACTAATGATGGGGTAACAATCGCTAAGGCAATTGAACTTGAAGATCACTTTGAAAACATGGGCGCAAAGCTTGTGGCTGAAGTGGCTTCTAAGACGAACGACATTGCTGGTGACGGTACTACTACGGCCACTGTTTTGACGCAAGCCATCGTGAACGAAGGTTTGAAGAACGTGACTGCCGGTGCTAACCCAGTTGGTATCCGTCGTGGTATCGAATTAGCAACCAAGGCTGCTGTTGAAGCATTGCACGGTATGTCACACAAGGTTGAAACTAAGGACGATATTGCCCAAGTTGCGTCAATCTCTGCTGCCAATGCTGAAGTTGGTGATTTAATCGCCGAAGCAATGGACAAGGTTGGTAACGATGGTGTTATCACAATTGAAGAATCAAAGGGTATCGACACAACGCTTGAAGTTGTTGAAGGAATGCAATTTGATCGCGGTTACATGTCACAATACATGGTAACTGACAACGACAAGATGGAAGCATCATTGGACAACCCATACATCTTAGTAACTGATAAGAAGATTGGTAACATCCAAGACATCTTGCCAATGTTACAAGGTATTGTTGAACAAGGTCGCTCACTCTTAATCATTGCAGATGATATTACTGGTGAAGCTTTGCCAACGCTTGTTTTGAACAAGATGCGTGGAACATTCAACGTGGTTGCAGTTAAGGCTCCTGGTTTCGGTGACCGTCGTAAGGCAATGTTGCAAGACATCGCTACTTTGACTGGTGCGACTGTGATTACTGAAGATCTTGGCTTGAACTTGAAGGACACGACTTTGGCACAACTTGGCCAATCAGCTAAGGTAACCGTTTCAAAGGACAACACAACCATTGTTGAAGGTTACGGTGAAAAGGCCGCAATCGCTGAACGTGTTGAAAATATCAAGAAGCAAATCAGCGAAACCACTTCTGACTTTGATCGTGAAAAGTTGCAAGAACGTTTGGCTAAGTTGGCTGGTGGGGTTGCCGTTGTTAAGGTCGGTGCCGCAACTGAAACTGAATTGAAGGAACGCAAGTACCGGATTGAAGATGCCTTGAACGCTACTCGTGCAGCGGTTGAAGAAGGTTTCGTTTCTGGTGGTGGGACTGCCTTGGTTAACGCCATTCCAGCTGTTGATGCATTGGAAGAATTTGGCGATGTTCAAACTGGTATCAACATCGTGAAGCGCGCGCTTGAATCACCTGTCCGTCAAATTGCGATCAATGCTGGTCTTGAAGGCTCAGTGATTGTAAACAAGTTGAAGGAACAAGAAGTTGGTATTGGATATAACGCTGCCGATGATACTTGGGTTGACATGGTTAAGGCCGGTATCGTGGACCCTACTAAGGTAACCCGTTCAGCCTTACAAAACGCAGCCTCAGTATCAGCCTTGTTGTTGACAACTGAAGCTGTCGTAGCTGAACAACCAAAGCCAGCCGGTGACGCCGCCGCTGCTGCAGCCCAAGCCGCCGCAATGTCAGGTATGATGTAAACCGACAAGGAGCGGGAGAAAGTTTACTTTCTCATAGCGACGCGGAGGTTTTGTTTGGGAGTTCAGCACTGGTGAACGCAGTGAACCAGTTAAAAAGGTGGACGCAAGGACACGCTGAACGAACAAACACATTTAATTAGGGAGAAAGTTTACTTTCTCATAGCGACGCGGAGGTTTTGTTTGGGAGTTCAGCACTGGTGAACGCAGTGAACCAGTTAAAAAGGTGGACGCAAGGACACGCTGAACGGACAAACACATTTAATTAGGGAGGAAGTTTACTTTCTCATAGCGACGCGGAGGTTTTGTTTTGAAACTCGGCGTTAACAAACGATAATTTAATAAAATGAGCGAGTCGTGTGAATTTTGCAACGGTTCGCTCTTTTTTGTGACTCGGGATTTTTTTAGTTAGAGCTAAATTTATATGCCACCGTGCGTCCCAAAAGCTTAGCGTAAAGCGGTATATGACGTTAACCAATGGTCTGCGATGTTGGCCAATGTGTTACGCAGGGACAGGTTACTATGCAAAATGTGTTGACATGTGTATTAAAAACGCATAACATGTTAATTTGTTAACGCCGTGTACTAACTTATTAATCCAAATGGTTAATAACGTTAACAAAGAGCAATTATAATGCGTTACACAATTTTTAGTTTCAGGAAATGGAGATTAGGATCGTGATTTGGAGCAAAGTAAATTCACGCGGACGGTTTATTGCAGTTGCTAGTTTGGCAGCTTTGATTCCGGCATTACTTATTTGGGTGATTTTGAACTTCGTGAGTTCATTTGAAAACTCAACGGGAACTAGCATGTCGGTGGCGGTGGTTAATCAAGATCGCGCTGTTGATAATAATGGTTCAACGGTTAATGTTGGGCAAGGTGTCATTACTAAGTTGAAGAAGAACACCGAAGTTAATTGGGTGTTCACGGATGCTAAAACGGCGCAAAAAGATATCGACAATGGTAAAGCACTCATGGTGGTGACACTACCAGCAGATTTTTCGGCAAATACGACGACGGCACTCGATGCAAAACCTAAAACGTCTGATATCGATATTAAATTGTCAGATCACAATACTTTAGTTTCGAGCTTATTAACGAACACGGTTGCTAAATCCTTACGTGATGAAGTGACGCAAAATGTGCAACAAGCGTACAATGAAGAACTATTATCTTCAATTAAAAAACTTTCAACCGGTACTAAGACTGCCGCTAAGGGGACACTACAATTAGCTAATGGGGCTGATCAGTTAAATGATGGGCACACATTAGTGAATAAAAATCTGCACGTTTTAGCGACAAGTATGTTGAAGCTAAAAGAAGGTGGCAAAACATTAGCAACTGGCGCATCAGCATTAACGGATGGCGTTGGTGAATACACAAATGGTGTCCAAACCTATGTTGCTGGTGCAAACAAGTACGTTGCCGGCACTAACCAATTAGCGGATGGTGTCCAACAATTGGATGCGGGAACTAAGAAATTAAAGAAGGGTGCGCAACCACTGGCTGCCGGTGTTAATCAATTAACGGCCGGTTCAAGCGCTCTAGCTGACGGAACAACTCAATATGTTGCTGGCACTAATCAGTTAGCTGATGGGGTCTCACAGTTAAATGACGGCACGCAACAATTAGCACAAGGCGCCGCACCATTGGCAAGCGGTATTTCACAATTGAAATCTGGTTCAAATCAAGTTTCAACTGGTGTGACGCAATATGTTGCTGGTACAGATCAGTTAGCTGATGGGGTTTCACAATTAGATACTGGTGCTGCAAGCTTGTCAGTTGGTATTCAACAATACACGGCGGGGACAGACCAATTAGCGGCTGGTGTGACAAAATTAAATGCAGGTATTGACCAATTAGCACAAGGCGCCACGCCTTTAGCAACTGGTGCATCTAAGTTAGCTGCCGGTTCAGCGCAGGTATCTGCTGGTGTTCAACAAGTTGCTGGGCAAATGTCAGATAGTGCTAAGAGCTTAGCTGGAATTGCAGCTGCGACTACTGATCCAACGACTAAAGCACAATTACTGGCAGTCCTTGGTGCAATGACCTCTGATAAAAACCAAGCTGATTTAGCGGCTTTAGTTCAAGGTGCCAGTGATGTCGCAACTGGTGCGAAAGACTTGAATAACAATGTACCAGCACTCAGCCAAGGAATTAGTGATTTGGCAGCTGGGGCGAAGCAAGCTAATAGTGGCGGTCAACAATTGCAAAGTAAAAGTGCTGATTTGGTGGCCGGTGCAAAACAATTAGCAACTGGTGCCAGTGAAGCTAACGATGGTGGTAAGCAACTTAAGTCCAACAGTCAGGATTTAACGACTGGGGCAAAACAAGTTGCTGGTGGTTTGAACGAATTGAATGGCCAAGTACCAGCGTTGACGAATGGTATTTCACAATTAGCAACTGGTGCAAAAAAAGCAAATGCGGGTGGACAACAATTACAAGCTAACGGGGGCGCACTAGTTTCAGGCGCCAAGCAACTTAATGGTGGTTTGGGACAGCTCCAAAGTAATGTGCCCGCATTGACGGATGGTGTTAGCCAACTGGCAGCAGGTGCTGCAAAGGCCGCTAATGGCGCAGGCCAATTGCAAGCTAACTCAGGCGCGCTACTTGCAGGTGGTAACAAGTTAACTAGTAACGCTGGGGCACTTACTAGCGGGGCTAACAAGCTCTCAGCTGGTACCGCACAATTAGCAACTGGTGCGGGGCAAGCGACTGACGGTGCTGGTAAGTTGGCGGCAGGGGATGACCAAGTGTCAACTGGTTTAACGCAAGTGACAGATGGTATCCACACGCTCGATGATGGTATGCAAGCTGGGGTCTCACAACTAGTACCAATCTCAACTAGCAAACAAACCATTAATCACTTTGTCGCACCGATTGCTAACAAATCATTGAAGAACAACATCACAATGAATTTGAAAGCGGCCTTTGCACCATTGATTATTGCTTTTGCTTTATTCATGGGAGCAGTAATCACACAACTTAATGAACACCGGCGTCGTCGGGTTAACGGTGCTAGTGTACCAGCGACGATAACGACGTTGGCAGCAGTGCCATTGGTTCAAACAGCGTTAGCGTTGTTAGTAGTTAAGCTGTTTGCTGTGCCAGTGGAACACCCAGCCGGCTTAGTTGCGTTCACGTTATTGACGGCCGTGGTATTTACGATGCTTGCATTAGCAATTGATCGCCTCTTTGGTTCGATTGGGTTATTCGTTTCATTTATTTTGGCCTTGTTGCAATTGATTTTCACAGGTCAGGTTGTACCAACGTCATTCTTCTCAAGTTTCTTTGCTTTATTGGCTAAGTTCTTGCCAGTAACTTATGCAAATGATGGATTCCAAGCAGTGATTAATAGCACTCCAACGTATCATATTGTTGGCGCTGTTATCGCATTAGTAATTGTTGCCGGCTTAGCTGGAGCAGTGTTACTAGGAGTTAAAGTAATCAGCAATGATTCATTGGCTAGCGAATTAGAAGCGAGTGAAGTTTAAAAATTTGGCGAGTTTAATTATAGTAAAGCAAAAAGGAAGCGGCGGATTAGCGCAGCTTCCTTTTTAGTGTTAATTAGTGCCATTTTCGGGCGCTATACCGTCTGACGTGGGATTGAATAAAATTGGCCACTGCGTGCCAGTAAATTAGGAATAATGCTCAGACTAGAGAAAAAACAGTTACCAACCACAGGCTGCAGTAGCATGAAAAAACATTGACAATAGAACCTCAGTAATTCGATGAGTGGCTGGATACGAAATTGAATCAGAAAAACTTGAAACCGCAGTTGCACTTTACAAGGCACGTGAAGCAGCGGGCTTAACCCAGGCAGAATTGGCGGAAAAAGCAGGAACAACTCAAGCCACAATTGCTCGAATTGAACGTGGCGATAATGTGTCTTTCGAAAAAATGGCGCAGCTCGCTCAGGCAATGGGGAAAAAACTTACGGTAACATTTGCGTGAAGTGAACCGGATGCCAACCTGATAAATAAAAAATGAGCTCACTAGCAAACACTAATAAACCTGATTTCGCCCTACCATGGGGTGGGAAGAAAACAGGTTTATTTTTTTGCGACAAAATTCGGTTCTTATGCCAATATTTTGCTAGTATCTCGAGTAAGCTGATGAAGCTCACTCTTTAAGTCCTCAGTTAGAAAAACGTTTGAACCAATCATTCATCACATTAATCCGTGCTTCACGTAAGTTTGGTTGACCATTACGTGATACGCCATGCCACGCTTCAGGGAAGCGGACAAATTCAATTGGGGTATCCGTGTGTTCCTTTACTGCAGAATAATACTCTTCAGCTTGACCAATTGGTACCCGCATGTCGTATTCGCCGTGCATCAATAAGATGGGAGTTTTTACGTTTTGGGCGTAGGCGAGCGGTGAGAATTGCCAGAGCTTTGCTAGCCCGTCGGTATCGAATAAACCAATGCCGAGTTCGGCCTTCGTGAATGAGGCACCGATATCGGAAGTCCCAAACATACTAATCCAGTTAATTACGGCCCGTTGCGCGACAATTGCTGTGAACCGGTCGGTGTGTCCAGCCGCCCAAGTCGCCATGAAGCCGCCATATGAGCCACCAGCTAAGTAGACCTGGGTTGGATCAATTTCATGCAAGTTATTAGCAAGCACGGCGTCTAATCCAGCCAAGACATCACGGTAATCTTGTTCGCCATAAGCGCCAATGACGGCATTGACAAAACTTTGGCCATAACTAGTTGAGCCATGGGGATTAGTGAAAGCCACGTTATATCCCAATGAAGTCCAGACTTGAAATTCCCAGAAAAAGGCTTCGCTGTAAGCGCCGTGGGGGCCACCGTGGACATATAGAATGAGGGGAGCTTTTTTACCACCTTGCTTAGCCGCAGGCATGAACCAACCATCAACGTCACTGCCATCTTCAGATTGGAAGATGTACTTAGCAGCAGTCGCATAGGTGTGTGTCAATTCATAGTCAGCATTCGGGTTGTAACGGGAAACCTCCGTGTTATTCACGAGCGAATGACTAACTAAACGGGCGGGCTTATCAGTTTTAGATTCGACTAATAGCAAATCAGTATCAGTAACAGAAAAGCCGAGAATACTACGCGCAGAGTCATCAATTAGATGGTAATCGCCAGTAACATTCCCGTAGTACAGTCGGCTGTGACCGTGATAGGTGGCTTGGAAGACAAAGGTTTTTGAATCAAGCCAAGCTAGGGAGTGGGCAGAACCCGCTGAAGGCAAATCACTCATGGCATCCCGAACAGTGTCGACGTCCTCAGTGAAATAAGGAGCCAACGTGGCGGTCGCGATATCGTATAAGTAAATTGCGTGAATGCGCGCATTTGGGTATTGGTCATCGTGAGCGGCTAAGAGAATCTGTTGGCCATCTGGTGAAATCACCGCATCGGCCGTGGTGCCACTAGGAAGTGTGGCCGTAACTTTTACTGGTTGACTGGCAGTGAGGTTCAAGTACCACAGGGTGTTTTCATCTAAATCACCGGCAAGATCAGCGCCTTCTAACCAGATAAAACTTTGACCATCAGCTGATGCATCTAATAAATCAGTCCGTGTTTCTTGGGTTAAGACGATTTTGTCGGTGCCTTGAATAACATCAAATTGGTGAATTTCAAAAAGTGTGCCTTCATCAGTAAAACCATAACCATCCGCTTTGTAGTATTGGTTAGTGATACGTCGAATTTGTGGGCGGTTAGTGTGTTTTGCGACTGGTGCAGTGTGGGTGATCTTTTCAGCGTAGGTGATGATTGGCGAAGTTGGACTCGCAATAAAGTTAACCACACCGTATTGAGTTTGTGTAACCGGGTAACCGCCAAAAATAATTTGCGATTGTCCATCAATTTTTTGTAAATACGCTAATTGACCAAAGGCATTCGTAGGAGCGGTCGCATTATTAGCGACAAGTTTAGTTGTCCCATCCTCAAATAAGTGATAAACGCCGTTTTGATAGTCATTTTCAATTGCGCGGACGTGCGTTTGAACAAGATAGGTGCTCTCACCAACGACAACGGGGTTGCCAATTGTTTTGAGTTGATAGAGATCTTGAAGTGTAACATTTTGTGACATAGAAATACCTCCAAAGGAATACAGTGTGATTTGATTCAGAATTAATTAAATACGAACAAACTTGAACTGGGCTTTGTAATATTGTCCCAATTATAGCACTGTTTTAATCGTTTTCTAATCGAATAGTTCGCAAATGTTCTGCGAACTTGCTATGATTTATAGAATGAAAGATGCCGTTTTGTAGATTTGGTTTGTTACCGCTAACAAAGACCAAATTGTTTCACGAATTGTCTGGTGACCTTCATGGACAACGACCCAAAATTCAAGTAAAATTAAACTATTATATTTGAACAGGAAGTGAAGCAGTTGACTGGTAAATTTATTACATTTGAAGGCCCTGATGGTGCAGGTAAAACCAGCGTTTTAAGCGAGCTAGTGGCTAAGCTTGCCCCAAAATTAGGCGATAAACTCGTGATGACACGTGAGCCTGGTGGTAACGCAATCTCAGAATCAATTCGCCAAGTTATCTTAGATGTTAAGAACACGGCAATGGATCCACGTACTGAAGCATTATTGTTTGCTGCTGCGCGGCGACAACACATTGTCGAAACTATTCGGCCTGCTTTGAGTGCGAACAAAATCGTTTTTTGCGACCGTTTTGTTGATAGCTCAGTTGCCTACCAAGGTGCTGGCCGTGAAATTGGCACAACTGAAGTTTACGACATGAATTTATTTGCAACGGAAGGCCTCGTGCCTGATTTAACTTTGTACTTCGATGTACCTTCAGAAGTTGGTTTGAATCGGATTTGGGAACACCGCTCAGATGAAGTTAATCGGTTAGATAAGGATGCGTTGGAATTCCACATTCGTGTGCGTGAAGCTTACTTACAACAAAAGGAACTTTTCGCAGAACGCATTGTCACAATTGATGCCACACAACCATTTGAAGCAGTGGTTGCGGATGCATTATTAGCGATTAAAACTCGCTATCCAGAGCTCGGTTAATTAGAATGTTTCTCGCCTAAGGAAAGAAGGTACGTAATTATGAAGATGGTTATGGCAATTGTCCAAGATAAAGATAGTAACAAAGTGAGTGCTGCCTTGGCGAAGGCACACGTTCAAGCGACTCGTTTTAATTCGGCGGGGAGCTTCTTACGGTCAGGAAATACAACATTCATGATTGGTACTGAAGATGAACGGGTTGAAGAAGTTATTGATATTATTCAGGATACTTCACATGCCCGGAAACAATTTATGACACCACCATTGAACATGGATTCAATTGTTGATTCGGGTTCATCATTCCCAGTCGAAGTTGAAGTTGGTGGAGCAACAGTCTTTGTAATGCCAATTGAAAGTTTTCGGCACTTCTAACAGGTTGATTTGCGAAGCCTGGATTAATTGCAGTGATGATTTTACAGTCACAAGTACATTAAAGGATGTTAGATGAACGCACATACAATAATCGAGAATGCTGAACAACGCCAACCGGTAGTTGTTCAGCATTTTCAAAAAGCAATTGAAAATCAGCAGCTTGCGCACGCCTATTTATTTAATGGGCCAAGTGGCGCCGGCCGGAGTGATGTCGCAAGTTGGCTTGCCATGCGGCTTTTTTGTCAAAACTTAGTTGACGGGCAACCGTGTGGTGAATGTTACGAATGTACCCGGATTGCCAACCATGAACACCCCGATGTAATCTCAATGGCAGCAATCATCAGTCGCACCAAGAATGAAGTTAAAGGTGATTTTCAAGCGGACGAAAATGGCCAAATTATTGAAAATGAAAAAGACCTCGCGAAACGTGAAAAAAATGCCCAAAGTGCAAAATCACAAACAATAAAAATTGATGATATTCGACCACTGGTCCATGAATTTGCGAAAAGTGGGACGGAAAGTTCGCAACGGGTATTCATTATCGAACGCGCCGAAATGATGACGAACAGTGCGGCTAACAGTATTTTAAAATTCATTGAAGAACCAATTGGTAACATGATAATTATCTTGTTAACGGAAAATCGGAGCTTGATTTTACCAACTATCATTTCACGGACTCAAGTGGTTGAATTTCGGCCATTGGCACCAACTGTGCTAGCCAAGCAATTGATAGCTAATGGTATGGATGTTGCAGATGCGACATTAGCTGTCCGGTTGAGTAACAGTCTCACTGGTGGCCAAGCTTTGATGGAAAATGATTGGTTACAAAAAGCCCGCGAAACGGTTTGGCGGTGGTTCAATGTTTTAATGAAAAAAGACTATGCAGCATTTGCGATGATTCAAACGGGAATCATACCACTGGCACCAACTAGGGATGATAAAGATAAACAGGCAATATTATTAGATGTCATGTTATATGTGTTCCGTGATTTATTATTAGTGCACCAAGGGGTTCAACCAACATTTGTTGAACAAGAAGGACAATTGCAACAGATTGCTAGTCAATTTTCAGAAGCACAATTAATTGCACTAACAGAAGCGGCACTAGCGACGAAACCAGTTATTGCAATGAATGTAAGCTTTCAAAATGTAGCTGAAATGTTAACATTACAAGTGCTAGATATTTTAAGTTAACATTTGCGAAAGGCTCAAATACAATTGCTCGCACTAGGGGCAATGACAGATGAAGGCTCCAATAAAATCAATGGAGATATTTTAAAAAATGGAAAAAAATCAAATTTATGATAAGTTTTCAGCGATTATCATGGAAATGCAATCGGTAATTAGTGAAACTAAAGAAATGCGGCAGCTTATTAGTACGTTAATGGAAGAAAATGCCGAATTAACAATTGAAAACGAACATTTACGTAATCAAATGATGACGAAAAAGACGGCTAAAAAACAACCACGCCTCTCAAAATCGCGTGAAAACCTTAAGAAGCTATATGAATCAGGCTTTCACGTTTGTAATGCATCATACGGTCGGCGCCTAGACGATGGTGAATCATGCCTCGAATGCCTCGATATCATTTATGGTGAAGGTAAGTAATTAAGCAATAAACAAACAACCTAAAATATGAAAAACGAGGAGACGGAGTAATGCAGACACAATCAAGTTTTAGGCAGCACACCAGCGGGACTTTATATCTGGTACCAACTCCGATTGGTAACCTAGACGATATGACGTATCGAGCAATTGAAACGCTGAAAACAGTTGATTTGATTGCGGCTGAAGATACCCGTCACACACAACAATTATTAAATCACTTTGAAATTCAAACGAAACAAATTTCGTTTCATGAACATAATACGCAAGCACGGATTCCCGAACTATTGGCAAAATTACAGAGTGGTTTGAATTTAGCTCAAGTTAGTGACGCGGGGATGCCTTCGATTTCTGATCCGGGAACTGAACTAGTTGCTGCGGCTGCCCAAGTGGGGATTCCTGTGGTACCGTTGCCAGGTCCAAATGCGGGCTTAACTGCTTTGATTGCCTCAGGACTTGTGCCACAACCATTTTATTTTTATGGTTTCTTAGGACGGAAGACATCTGATCAAAAAGAGGTACTTGCTGAAATCGGTCAACGTGAAGAAACGACGATTTTGTATGAGTCGCCATATCGAATTCGCAAGACTTTGGCGGTCGTAGTTGACGTGTTAGGCGCTGATCGTCCCGTTGTCTTAGCACGCGAATTGACGAAACGCTATGAAGAATTTATTCGTGGTACGGCGCAAGAGGTGTTGGCTTGGGCGATTGAAAATGAACCACGCGGGGAGTTTGTGATGCTGCTTGGCGGTAATCCAAACCCTGATAAACCAGCGGAAAAATTAATTACCGATGATTTGCCAATCGCGGAATACGTGCAACAATTGATTGATGCGGGGGCGAAACCCAATGAAGCAATTAAAGCGGTCGCTAAAGATCGTGGCGTAAAGAAGCAACAGGTTTACAATATTTTTCATGAAATTGACACTGATAGTGAGGGCGAATAATGGCTGGAGCAGTATTTGCAGAAGAACACCGCGTCTTATATTATGAAGCTGACATTACCGGAAAGCTTACGACGGCCAACATTTTGAACCTGGCCATTTTAGCTTCCGGTGATCAAAGTGAAACGCTGGGTGTTGGCAATGCCGAGATTCATGCACAAAATATCGGCTGGGTAATCCTACAATATAATATTGATATTACCCGCAGGCCTAGTGTTGGTGAACAAATTGTGATTAAGACGCAAGCCGACCACTATAACCCGTATTTTGCCGTTCGTAATTTTTGGTTGGAGACATCACAGGGGGAAAAGCTCGTGGATATCCGGGCGATTTTCACAATGATTGATATGGAAGCGCGGAAGATGGTGCGGATTCCGCAAGTGATGATGGAAGCATATCAGGCGGATAAAGTTAAAAAAATTGAGCGGATTCCTAACCCAATGCAATTGGCGGAAACTGAGTTACCAGAAGTTATGCATAATTTCTATCACGTGCGATTCTTCGATATTGATCATAATCATCACGTGAATAATGCGCACTATTTTACATGGATGCAAGATCCGCTAGGCGCTGAATTTTTGACGCAAAATGAGGTTGTGAATATCAATATTAAGTACGAAAGTGAAATTCGCTATGGTAGTGAAATTAATAGCTACTATAAAATCTTACCGGCGGTTGATGGAATCGTGACAACACTCCACCAAATTCGTGTTGATAATGAATTAATGACCGAAGCAGAAATGAAATGGCGCGCAGTTACGGACTAAGCGTGTTAAAATAAACAATGATTATGGATATTTGAAAGGAAAATATAAAATGGCTATTTTAGTATTAGGCGGAGCCGGATACATCGGTTCACACATGGTTGATCGTTTAACTGAAAAGGGACGTGACGTAATTGTTGTGGATAACTTGTTGACTGGGCACCGCGCCGCAGTTAAGGAAGGTGTCCCATTCTACGAGGTCGATATTCGGGATAAGGATGCTTTGAGTGCGGTTTTTGATGCGGAAGATATTGAAGCAGTTGTTCACTTCGCAGCTTCATCAATCGTTCCAGAATCAATGGAAAATCCGTTGAAGTACTTTGATAATAACACTGGTGGTATGATTACGTTGCTCGAAGTTATGCGTGATCACGATGTGAAGAAGATTGTCTTTTCATCAACGGCAGCAACTTATGGTGTGCCTGAAGTTGTGCCAATCAAGGAAACTGACCCCCAAAATCCAATTAACCCATACGGTGAATCAAAGCTCCAAATGGAACACATGATGCACTGGGCTGACTTGGCATATGGTATCAAGTGGGTTGCTTTGCGTTACTTTAACGTGGCTGGTGCTAAACCAGATGGCTCAATTGGTGAAGACCACGGTCCTGAAACTCACTTAGTGCCAATCATTTTACAAGTTGCACTTGGTAAGCGCGACAAGATTATGATGTTTGGGGATGATTACAACACGCCAGATGGGTTCAACGTTCGTGACTATGTTCACGTTGTTGATTTGGCAGATGCGCACATCTTGGCTTTGGATTACTTGGCTGCAGGTAACGATTCTAACCAATTCAACTTGGGTTCATCAACTGGCTTCTCAGTGAAGCAAATGGTTGAAGCAACACGCGTGGCAACTGGTGAAGCAATTCCTGCCGAAGTTGGTCCTCGTCGCGCTGGTGATCCAGATACTTTGATTGCTGCTTCTGAAAAAGCGCGTGAAGTGTTAGGCTGGAAGCCTCAATATGATGACGTTACTGAAATCATCAAGACTGCTTGGACGTGGACGCAAAGCCACCCCAATGGTTACGATGACCGCAAGTAAGTTTTAAATCACAAAAATAGTGAGGCGCGATTTCTGGTAAGTAGAGAAATCGCGCCTTTTTGGAATTTAATTAAAATGTAAAGTGGGTTTTATTTATCCAAGTGGTGGAACGTGTTAATATATATCCTATGTATACTGTGGATTAGCACAGATTATTGGGTCAGCAATTAGGGCTGACTAAAAAGGGGTATGACCGTGAAAATATTAGCAATGGATACGTCGAACCAGCCGATGACGGTTGCGTTGTCCGCAGATGGGGTTGTAATTGACCAACGGGTGACGAATGAAAAACGTAATCACAGCTTACAATTATTACCATATATTGATGAAATGATGCACGATGCGGGGTGGCAACCAACCGATTTGAATCGCATTGTGGTAGCAGAAGGTCCTGGCTCATATACGGGTGTCCGGATTGGCGTTACGACAGCGAAGACATTAGCTGCAACATTGCATATCGAACTAGTGGGAGTTTCGAGCTTACAAACATTAGCTGCAAACATTGAGGATGCAACGAGTTTAGTTGTGCCAATTTTTGATGCCCGCAACCAAAATATGTACAGCGGGGTTTATCTGGCGGGTAAGAACGTTTGGGCTGATCGGCATAACCACATTGACGACTTAGTTGCATACTTAGCAACAACGACGCAAGCAATTATGGTGATTGGTGAATACGCCAATTTTGTGGACATATTAACAACAACGTTCGGTGACCGTGTGCAGTTTGCGCCGGAAAACGACAACTTGCCAAATGGTGGACGCTTAGCTGAACTCGGGGCGAACATGCCACCAATTGAAAATGTGCATACATTTGTACCAAATTACTTACGTGTGTCACAGGCGGAAGCTGAGTGGCAAGCCAAACATCCTAACGAAACAGGGAATGATTATGTCGAAGAAGTCTGATAATTTATTTAAGCAAATTTATAAATGGTATAAAAACATTATGGCGACGGATGAGCAACAAAAAGCGGCCATGAATGTTAAAGCACATCGGGTCACGATTAACGACGTTTTATATTATGTTGGTCGTGCACAAGTTTCTGATATTAAGGAAATTTTGGACGTTGAACGTGCTGTGTATGATGGTCAAACTCCTTGGAATGAAAAAGCTTTTGCCAGTGAATTACGCCGTAAATCTGATCGCTTATACTTAGTGGTTCGGAAAAATGATCGCATGGTGGCGTTTATTGGTTCAAGCTATTCACGTGGTGCAAAAGATTTACACGTGACGAATATTGCCGTCTTACCAGAATGGCAACGTAAAGGCATTGCGACCTTCTTACTGAATACAATTATTCACAAAGCCACTAAGATTGATGCCAAGCAAGTGTCGCTCGAAGTACGGGCGTCTAACGAAAAAGCACAAAAAACGTATGCATCATTGGGTTTTGAATCACATGGCGTCCAAGCTGGTTACTATTTTGGTGATCACGAAGATGCAATCGACATGGTATTACCATTGAAAGAAAAGGAATAGTTTGATGATGAACGAATCGGAACTACTAGGAGAAAGCGAAGCTAAGGTTACATACCGTGAGCCCCTTGATGGTGATGAATTGTTCGAACTTGCACGTATGTCCTACGGAGTTTCGCCGTGGAGTAAGCAGACGTTTATACATGATTTGGCCAATCAACATGCGAGTTATCAGGTGATTTTAGTTAATGATATCCCAGCCGGCTTTGTTGCGGGGACACTAATCATTGATGAATTGTCGATTTCAAACGTGGCAATTATTCCGGCTTTTCAAAAACAAGGTTTAGCGACGAAAATGATGCGGGCGTGGTTACAAAAATTCCCGACGGACACCCATATTTTCTTGGAAGTCCGTGAGAGTAACGTAAGTGCCCGCCGGTTATACGAAAAATTAGGTTTTACTTTGATGAGCACACGCAAGGAATACTATCGTGCGCCGATTGAGGACGCCTTAATTATGGAGATGATGTTAAAATGAGCTTAATATTGGCGTTTGAATCAAGTGCGGATGAAACAAGTGTCGCTGTTGTCAAAGACGGTGATACGATTTTAAGTAATGAAATTGCAACCCAAATTAAGTCGCACCAACGATTTGGGGGGATTGTGCCAGAAGTTGCGAGCCGACACCATATTGAACGAGTAACGATTTTGGTAGATGAAGCACTGGCAGATGCTGGTGTAACGTTTGCTGATATTGATGCAGTGGCTGTAACCTATGGACCAGGATTAGTTGGTTCGTTGTTGATTGGGTTAACAGCGGCAAAGACAATTGCGTGGGCCCATAATTTACCATTAGTACCAACAAGTCACTTAGCTGGTCACATTATGGCAGCGCGGTTTGTTAAACCAATTGAGTACCCAGCGTTAGCTTTATTAGTTAGTGGTGGACATACTGAATTGGTATATATTCCCGCTGAAGGCGTATTTCAAGTGCTTGGGGAAACCCGCGATGATGCAGCTGGTGAATCGTACGACAAAGTTGGCCGGGTGATGGGGATTAAATATCCTGCCGGTAAGACAATTGATGAAATGGCGCATTTAGGCAATGATACCTTTAAATTTCCCCGCGCGATGGAAAAAGACGACACGTATGATTTTAGCTTTTCGGGGTTAAAATCAGCATTTATCAATACATTCCACAATGCAGAACAACGTGACGAAGTTCTTAATCATAATGATTTGGCAACTTCATTTCAAAATGCCGTCGTAGATGTATTGGTGGAAAAGACGGTTAAAGCACTTCGTGAACACCCAGTTAAGCAGTTGTTGCTTGGCGGTGGTGTTGCAGCTAATTCAGGCTTACGGGCGGCTTTAGCTGACGCATTGGCACAATTCCCTGATACTGAGTTTGTACCAGTACCATTAAAATTAGCCGGTGACAATGCCGCAATGATTGGGGCTGCGGGCGAAATTTTCTGGCGCCAAGGTCGGCGTGGCAGTTGGGACTTGAACGCGGATCCATCATTGGAATTTGATTACTTAGAAGAATAATTATGCAGCACGTTAATAGGCCGGACGAATCATGTCCGGCTTATTTTTTTGCGCTATTCCGTTTGACGTGGGATTTATAAAATGTGATGAGTATGATGCCACTGCGTGCCTGAAAATCACATTGTGCACCGAGATGGAAGCACATGCCCAAGCCAAAGGGCGGTCTTGGGCAATTCGGGATAGCTGGCAGTCTAACGGCTAAAGCCAAAAGACTGCTCATCTACCCTCAGCGACAAACTCGACACGTGGTGTCAAGTTCGTCCCATCACGGTGTAAAGCCTGTCGGCCACAAAGTGATTTTCAGCCACTCCGCTAGATAAGCGTTGAATTATTGATTACCGCTAAACTTGCATCGACAAGGATTACGGGCATATTACTAGTCAGATTGCCTGCTCAAACTAACGAAGAGGCTGGAAACAGTCTGGACTTTAGCTCGCACCGTGATGGCATAATCAGTAACGGGTTTCGTTACTGATTATGGATTTGTGAAGATGGTTACCGCGTTAGCGAACCAAGCTTCGCAAACATTTGAAGACCGCACTGTGGCTTCAAATGCTTGTCTTCCATCACGGTGTCCGGACTGGTTCCAGCCTCGTAGTGGGAATCAATCTGAGACACATATCCAAATTCCACGCTAGAACAAATGGTTGCAACCTTTTGTCCGGCCTATTTTTTTGCAATAAGCTCCGGATAAATTACTTTCAACGTCTTTAAATGTCCATTACGTGCCGTGTGTTATTAGGAAATTAGTTTGGTTTTTACACCCGAATTCTTCATTTTTTATTGCGATAATTAATACAATAGAAAAAATTTGGAGGCGGTTGGGCATTCAAATTAGCATGGAATTAATTTGGAGGTATAAACTTAATGAAATTAACAAAGCTAGTTACGTTAGGGATGGCGTCAATGCTACTATTTTCAGTTGGAGCCGGCCCTGTAAGTGCACTGGCAGCAACACCAAAATCACAAACGATACAACGGAGTTCCCCGGCCTTTATTGAATTAATTCCGGATGCAGGGTTACGACAGGCAATTATTCAGTATGGAAAGACACTGACGGTTGAAATTGATTTAGATGGATACGACGATGAAATATTTAAGCCATTAAGTGATGAGCAAAAAAAGGTTCTCACTAATGATCAAGCGACGAATGTCCAAATAAAAAACGTGTTAAAAACGGTCGAAGTTTTATTAGTTTCATGGTCAAATGAAGCTTCGGCACCAGCTAAAATCAGTGATTTAACGGGATTGAATAATTTACCTAATTTAAAATATCTGGATTTAGATGGCCAAAATATTACAGCAATTAATAGTACGACTTTCAACGGTTTATCAAAGTTAATTAATCTTGGCTTAGGTAACAATAAAATCACGACAATTCCGGCAAATACATTCAGCAACGTGAGCAATTTAGAGAATTTGGATTTGGAATTTAATAAAATTACTTCGTTAGGTACGAGCTCGTTTAATGGGTTAAGCAAACTGCAACGCTTGTCGTTGGATGCCAATCAATTAACAAGCTTGGCGCCAAATGTTTTTGTGAGCTTGAAGCAGTTAACGAGTTTGGAACTATCAAATAATCAGCTTAAAAATTTAGTGGCTGGGACATTTAAAGGATTGAGTAACTTAGAGACATTGGATTTGGATAATAACCAGTTAACGACGATTGCGCAAGGGACTTTAAGTGGTCTTAGTCACCTGCTGAATTTGGGCTTGTATGGAAATGCAAATTTAATTGATTATGCGGCCTTAGCTGATTTGCCACTTAAAAGCCAATATATTGAGGCGACCTTGGATCCAGACTTGGTGATGGCTTGGTATCACGCGGTCCTTCAGGCTGGGGACTTGCTTGGTACTCAGTCTGTAATCCCAATACCAAGCGGATATACTGGCAATTTGAATGACGTAATTAACGTTGCTAAGTACCAGCAGATTTTGCAAGGCAAGGGTGGCGACAGTCAAGTGATTGTTAACTTGCGTGAGGCAACTGTCATAGCGAATGATGCGGGGGTTAAAGCATGCATTTCCCGATTGCAGGCAGCAATTAATACTGGTGAGGTGATGCAGTTACCTAGTTTGCTAGCGGCTGTTTATGTAGCAGTGGACAAAAGCATTACGGCGCTAGAAAACAACATTATTGGTAATATTGGTAGTGAAGGAAAGAATGATAAAGCGGTGTTAGATGCGAAAGCGGCAATTAAGGCAGTTAATCAGGCACATGTATATGGCAACCTTGATCAAGCATTCAGTGATTTACGAACGGCAGTGACTAAATATAAAACGCATGTAACGACGAATGCTCAAAATGCTATCAATCAGGCGAAAAATAAAAAATTTGATCAATCAACCGTCATTCGGCCCGTAATTACAAAGTTGCAGGCAAGTATCAAAGCACAACAGTATGATGAAATGATTACTTTAACGAAGCAGTTGAATACGTTAGTCGGCCAAACAAAGCGTGTTAAAACGGCCTTGAAACTCGACACGGCATATCACAAAAATAATTATATTACGGGTTCAACCGCTAAGGGCACCCAAGTGATTATTAAGGATGCCAAAACGAAGCGTCAAGTTGGTAGTGGTAAAGCCAACGCGAAAGGCAAATTTAAAGTAAAAGTTAAAAAGCTCAAGGGACGGCAAAAATTAACAGTTACAGTTGATCAAGCCGATACTGCCAAGGTGATTTACCAAGCAACAAGTAAGAACATCAGTATTAAAACATCGCCAAAACCGAAGGCGACTAATTTCAAAGTTAACAAGCAACGGGTTACCGGCGTAGCAACTAAAGGAACAACGATTCGCGTCTATAAGGGGCAAAAGTTGATCAAAAAAGTCCGGGTAAAAAATACCAAAGTTAAATTTAACCTGAAAAAGAAATACCAGAAAAAGACAAAGTTAAAGATTAAAGTTCAACATACGCATGCTAAAGGTTTTGGTGTCAGACAGTTTAGCATTCGCGTTAAATAAATGTTTTGGTTCTATTTTGTCTGAAGTGGGATTGAATAAACTTGGCCACTACGTGCCGGTAAATTACTTGGCGCACCACGCTGGAAGCACATTGCCAAGCCAAAGTGCGGTCTTGGCAAACTCGGATAAGCTGGGACTCTACGGGAATAAATTCCCTAGACTCCTCATCTCATCCTCAGCGGCGACATGTGCTACACACATATCACCCCAGTCGCGGTGTGAAGGCTGCGCCCGCCAAGTAATTTACCGGCACTCCGTTAGTTAGGAATAATTCTCAAATTAGTGAAAACAGTTACCAACCACAGGCCGCACTAGCATGGAAAAAAGCTGACAATAGAACCTCAGTAATTCGATGATTGAAAAATACAGAAATGCCAATCCCACGCTGGGCTAAATATAGCTAATGTTTTTAGTTACAATAAAAAGCTCGTTACTGACGTTAGTGACGAGTTTTTTGTTGCGTTTATTTTATTGACAATAACCGACCGGAAAAAATAATAAAAAATGTGTAGTTTTTACTTGCACTTTATATCTTTTAGATATATCATAATAAACCGTAATAACATATCTAAAAGATATATCGAGAAAGGCATTGCCCGGGGAACCGAGTTTGTTGAAAGCGTGAGGAGGTATGCCATATGTATGAGTTATATATTTTAGCGGAGCTAATTGAACGGCCGCGGACGGGTTATAAATTACGCGCTGTGTTGGAGCTGACGTTAGGCTCCTACCGAAAGATTAGTTGGGGCGTTATGTATCCGTTGCTGAATCGGCTAGCGGATGCGGGCTACATTACGTTAAGCGATATTGATGAAGCTGGACGGAAAAAGAAATTTGCGACAATCACTGAGGCGGGGCGTAAGCGTTTCTACGAATTAATGGAAGCGCCGGTCGAATCGAATGCCCACACCGAAGATAGCTATCAATTTAAGCTAGATGCCATTCGTTTTGTTGATTCAGATTTAAAACGCCAGATTTTATTAGAGTATCGGGCGTGGAATGAAAGTTTGATTGAACAAGCACAAAGCAAAATTGCGCACGTTGCTAATGTTGATGAAATGAGTGCTGAAGATAAGCGCTCGGCAGTGCGGATGTTGGAATTGAAAATTGCGTTAAACGAACGAACGATTCAATGGATTAATGATTTAAAGGGAGAATTAGGATTATGATGGAAGAAAAAAAGAGCTATAAACGCTGGATTGGTTTAGTAGCCGTTTCACTAGGGGTTTTCATGAGTTTGTTGGATGTGACGGTTGTTAACGTTGCGTTGCCAACCATTCAACGGAGTTTTAATGCTTCATTTAGTAATTTACAATGGGTTATTAACGCTTATACCATGGTTTATGCCGTCGTATTGTTGTTGATGTCAAAACTGGGTGATATGTTTGGACGCAAGAAGATTTTCATGATTAGCATGATTATCTTCACCGTAGCATCAGGACTTAACGCGATTTCAAGCAACATGGAAATGCTTAATGTTTTCCGCGGGCTACAAGCGATTGGTGGCTCAGGGATGATGTCATTATCAATGGCTATCACGGCTTCAAACTTCCAAGGTAAAGAACGGGGAGCTGCACTAGGTATTTTGAGTTCAATCATTGGTTTATCAACCGCGATTGGACCTTTGGTTGGTGGCTACTTAGTCCAAGCCTTCTCATGGCGCGCTATTTTCACAGTTAACTTACCAATTGGGATTGTTGCTTTGATCTTGACTGCTGTTTTCGTTGACCAAGGTAAGCAATGGCCAAGTAAAGGTAAAATTGACTGGTTGGGAATTATTCTTAGTAGTTTAACGGTCTTTGGCTTGATTCTTGGTTTAATTAACAAAGAAGGTCACTATGACTGGTCATGGACTAACTTCCAAGTTGGTGGTTACATGGCGTTGGCTGTTGTTGCCTTGATTCTATTTATTATTTGGGAAAATAAAAACAAAGCACCAATGATGGATCTGGCAATTTTCAAGAAACCAACCTTTACGGGTGCGGTTATCGCGTCATTTATGTTAGGTGCTGGTTTGTACGCATTTTACGCCTACTTAACAATTTTGATGCAAAACTATATTGGCTACACTGCATTACAAACTGGAACCCGGCAATTGCTAATTAGTGGTTTTGCGCTGATTCTTGGACCAATTGCTGGTATCTTGAGTAGTAAAATTTCTAAGAAGTGGATGATTAGTATTTCATTGCTGATTATTGCAGCTGGTTTACTTGTAATGGAACACCAAATCACACCAACTGTAACGTTCGCTGCGCTTTGGCCAGCGTTCATCTTGATTGGGATTGGTGGTGCGACGGTTAATCCACCAATGACGAACGCAGCATTGGAAGAAGTTGAACCACGTCACTTGGGGATGGCTTCAGGTATTTTGAACGTTCTCCGTCAATTCGGGGTTAGTTTTGGGATTGTGTTCTTAGGATTGCGTTTGACTGGGGGTTACCGTGATAGCTTGACCACAAACTTGCCAAAGTTGCACTTACCACAACAAGCCGCTGATGGGATTCACACCGCATTGTTCAAAGGTGGACCATTTGCCGGTAACGAAATTTTGCAAAGCCCTCGCGCCGCAGCTTTCCGTGCGATGCCTGGATTTGCTGACTTGAAGCACACTGTCTTTACAGCATTTGACCACGGATTTACATCAGTATTATTCGCTGGCGCAGCAATGCTGATTATCGGGGCAATTGCCGCCGCTATCTTAATTAAAGACAGCGCTAAAGGTACTGAAGCAACTAAGCAATAAAATATTGCGGCCTCTTGGCACACGTTAATAAGCTCGATTTCTACCAATTAAGGAGAAATCGAGCTTATTTTTGCGTGGCAGGGTGTGTTTTGCCCCTCCTTTTTTATGAATTCAGCATGCTAAATAGCCAATATGCCAAGAGGGGTTGTAAGTATATTTAATGGTGTTATGATTCAGGTAGAAACATGTTCGGAGATTTGTGAATATTGTCCAGTGGCACAATGGTACTGCGCCTAACTGTTAATTAGGAGAGTGTTGGTTCGATTCCAACCTGGACAGTCAGAAAAAAATTATGGTTCTATTTCGTCTTGAGTAAAATTGGCCACTGCGTGCCAGTAAATTACTTGGCGCACCACGCTGGAAGCACATGTTCAAGCCAAAGTGCGGTCTTGAACAACTCGGATGAGCTGGGAGTCTAAGGAATAAATTCCTAAGACTCCTCATCTTATCCTCAGCGGCGACATGTGTTGCACACATATCACCCCAGTCGCGGTGTAAAGGCTACGCCCGCCAAGTAATTTACCGCCACTCCGTTAGTTAGGAATAATACTCAAACTAGCGAAAAGCAGCAGCCAACCACAGGGCACTGCAGCATGGAAAAAACAATCCGACACTAGAAAAATATAGCCAAAATTAGAAGTGGCAAGAAACGGGCGTGGTAGGTGATACTGGGCTTTTTTTGTTTTAAACTGCTGGTTCGCAAACATAAGACAGACTGCTCGAACGTGTGCTTTTGGCGTAGTGTACCAAACAATTTGCCGGAACGTAGTGGTAACCGTATAAATAAAAAATGATAAAAATAAAGCTTGCATTAAAATTAAAAGAGAATTATGATAAGTCTCGTGCAATTGAATTAATTAAACAACGTGATCAGGAAAGTAACTTGGTACGGCATGTACAGGGAGTTGGCGTAATTGAGAGTTCAGCGATGTATGGCCAGGTGAAATTGGACCTGTGATTTGGTGTAGCGAAGCCGTGGGGCGGGTCTACAACGGAATTGGCCTCCGTTATCAAAGGCACACGAATCGTCCAGACGTGGGCCGTTCGTTGCAGAGGTCTATTTGGGTAACCAATAGACAAAATAGAATGGTAACGCGACAGAGGTCGTTTCTATGTTTTCGGACATAGGAACGACCTCTTTTTTGTTTCCCAGCCAAACTTAGCTAGACGGGGCGGCGTATCTAAATTTAGTCAAAATCTATTAGACCTCATCATTCAAATGAATTTCATTTGCTGATTAACTAACATTGGAGAAATTACATGATTAAGAAATATTTATTATCAGGAATTATCATCGTCGCAATTGTAGCGGGTGTATTCGCAGTTGAGTATCATCCAACGAAAGCGCATGACCAAGCAGCTGATTCAAATAATATTAAGCTTGCTTATAACAACAAGACCAAAGCAATTAAAGGTGGCATATTACAAATGGGGTTGGTTGAAGATCAACCATTTGCCGGGATCTTTTTGCCAGAAGTCACAACACGTGATGACGATGTGACCTTAGCACAACCTTTAGGCGTTAGCATTTTTAAAACTGACAAAACCTATAAAATTATTGATGGTGGGGCGGCTAATTTGCGGCTTGATGCTAAAACTAAGACGGCAACCATCACCTTACGCAAGAATTTGAAGTGGTCAGATGGCCGTAGTGTTACAGCTAAAGATTTAGAATATCCGTATGAATTAGTGACCAGCCCCGCGTATCAAGCCCAAACGTATACCGAAGCATTAGCTAATATCGTTGGAATGGATGCATACCATGCGGGTAAAGCCAAGACAATTAGTGGAATTACGTTCACCAATGGCCAAAATGGTCGGGTTATGCAAGTGGCGATGAAAGCCATGGTACCGGGATTAACGCAAGCTGGTTCGGGTTACTTGCTTTCATCAGTTGAGCCGTATCATTATTTAAAGGCAATTAAGCCAAATAAGTTAACTGGTGCACCACAAGTGCGGCAACACCCACTTTCATGGGGGCCTTACAAGATTGCCAAAGTTATGAGCGGACAATCAATAACGTATGTGCGCAATCCATATTACTATGGCAAGCCGGCTAAACTAGCAAAATTACAGATGACTTCAGTTACCACGGCGACGTCGGCAGAAGCTTTGAAGGCCAAAAAATACGATATTATGTATGGTATGCCAGCGACAGCCTATCCAGCGGTCAGCAAACTAAAGGATTATGTCCAAACTGGTCATGAAAGTTTAGCCTTGTCATCAATGTACTTTAATTTAGGACACTTTGATGCTAAGCAAGGGATTAACATTCAAGATCGTAACACACCACTGCAAAATAAAAATTTACGCGCAGCGATGGGCTATGCGTTAAACTTGGACGAAATCAACAAGAAGTTTAACTACGGTTTGCAGATGCGAGCCAATACAACAGTTCCGGTTGCTTTCAAGCAATTTAACGATAAAAGTATCAAAGGCTTTCCGTTAAATCTTAACAAAGCTAATCAATTACTTGATCAAGCCGGATTCAAGTGGGATGCAAAGCATGAATATCGGCTGACACCTGCGGGTAAAGCATTTAGCCTGACGTATCTTGCACAAAATGGTAGTGAGAATTCAGAGGTCATTGCCCAAGACAGCATTCAACAATGGAAACAAATTGGGGTTAATGTGCACCTCTACCATAATCGATTAGCTGACTTTAACACATGGTTAGATATGGCAGTATCTGGAACAAACCAAGCATGGGATATTACTGATGGGAACGCTACTTTGAGCCAAGAACCATCACAAGCAGGCATGTTTGGCAAAGGGGCCTTGTATAACCTGGGTCACTTTACGTCCCCTGAGTTGACTAAGTTGATTAAAAACATCGATTCACCAAAAGCCAACAACTTAAAGTATCGGCAAGCCCAATTTAAGGCCTACCAAGCTTACATGACTAAGGAAGCCGTCGTTATCCCCAAGTCATTTAGTATGGCATGGTATCCAGTTAACACACGAGTAACCGGCTTCACGACAGCTGCTGATAGCTATAATAACTTTGCTAACATTGGTGTGAGTGCAGAAGCAATTCAATAATAGTATTGGATTGTGCAGCAAAATGTGAGGCTGTTAAGTAAATTTGGTAGTTTTAGCTGAAAATACGGGTGATGAACTAAAAGTTTTAAATTAACTTTTGATAGTTAATTTCCGCTGTAAGATGGGCGGGGTAAGCGATACAGGGAAAGTTATAAGCTGGGATTTTAAGGACTTATAAGAAAGTTTGAATTAATTAAGCCTAAAGTGTATCTATTTATAAATTCCCGTGCTATACTATGTCTTGTAGTTTGGTTCGGCTTCAAAGGTACTGTTTCATTTTATGAAATACTCCGTTGCACCAATCCAGTATTACAAATACAAAGTAGGCAAACCCTACACAAGGAGATTCATATTATGGAACACGGTACAGTTAAATGGTTTAACGCAGACAAGGGCTTCGGCTTCATCACTCGTGAAAACGGCGAAGACGTCTTTGCACACTTCTCAGCTATCCAAGGTGACGGTTACAAGTCACTTGACGAAGGCCAAAAGGTTACTTTTGATGTTGAATCATCAGATCGCGGCCCACAAGCTGCTAACATCGTTAAGGACTAATCTCCTTATCGAAGTTAACTAAAATTAACTTCTAAAACAGGCAATCAGATTAATTTCTGGTTGCTTGTTTTTTTGTGCTATTCCATCTGACGTGAGATTTTCATTTCTGCATTTTTGTTTAAAAATACTCATGTACCACGGAATATACTTTAGGAACCAAGTTTGAGTACATCACAAAATCAGTGATAACAGGTTTACTTGAATCTGCTCCACAACGATTTTTTGATAGCTTGAGTATTATTCCTAACTAACGGAGTGACGGTAAATTGCTTGCCGGGCGCAGCCTTTACACCGCGACTGGGGAAATATGTGTGAGGCACATATTTCCGCTGAGGATAAGATGAGGAGTCTTAGGAATTTATTCCTTAGACTCCCAGCTTGTCCGAACCGACCAAGATCGCACTTTGGCTTGGGAGGCTGCTTCCAGCGTGGTGCGCCAAGTAATTTACTGGCACGTAGTGGTCAATTTTATTCAAAACCACGTCAAAAAAAACAAAGCACCAGAGTTCCGATGCGGAATTCTGGTGCTTTATCGTTGTATTCAGATATATTGTAGAAAATTACTTATCGACAGGTTCTTCGGTAGTAACGTTGGCACTTTGGTTTTGTAACAATTCACGGATGTCTTTAAGTGTTTCGAGTTCTTCGTTAGGAACAATCGCATCTTCTTCATCGTTTTTCTTCATAAATGTATTGACTGCTTTGACAATCATGAATAAAACAAATCCAGTGATGACGAATGAAATAATGGCTTGAAGGACAGTCCCAACGTGGAATTCAACCGCGCCAATCGTAAAGATAAGCTTACTCAAATTAATTTTGAACATGAATAAGTTAACTAAAGGCATAATGATACCAGATGATAATGACTTGACGACTCCAGTTAAGGCAGTCCCAATAATAACCCCAATCGCAAGGTCTAGGACGTTACCACGGAGAAGAAATTTTTTGAATTCTTCGAGCATGTTTTGTGCTCCTTTCAGTATTTTTAACATATTAATTCTATCATAGGTCACTAGTTAGGTGGGGAGTAAATGATTACAAAGTATCGGTACTTGGTTCGTCAATTTCGAAAATTGGAGTAATCATTAGGATGGGTGAAAAGCCAGGGGAGTATAATGAAAGCGTTTAAAAAACTTCAAAGTTTATTGGCTAGAAATTTGGTAAAATAGAATTATTGAGTAAAACATGTTTTCTTGGCATGGTTTGCATACCAAATAGATAAAACTTACAGAAAATGGAGTCTACAAATAATGTATAAAATGTTAGTTAGTGATTTAGATGAAACTTTATTGAACGATGATGGTACAATCAATCAAAAGAATGTCGACGCGATTAAAAAAGCAACTGCGATGGGTTTTAAGTTCGTGCCGAATACTGGTCGGAGTTTCAAATCCGTAGCGGCCTTATTAACAAAATTAGGCTTGAAGGATGTCGCTAATCAATATGTGATTTCATATAATGGTGGTGCGATTGTTGAAAACGAAGATGACCGTTTAGTGATTACTCGTGGGGTTGATTTTGAATTAGCGAAGACAATTTTCCACGCTGGGTTAATCAATGATACAGTTGATGCACACGTATATACGGTTGATACGTTATACATTTACAATATTTCGCCTTCAGATAAGCAATACATGGAAGAACGGCAAGTACCATACCAAATCATTGACGAAGCTAACATTGATTTCTTGCAAGACGCTAACATCATGAAGGTGATTTTTGAAAGCACCGATGAACAAGTTCGCCAAGATATTCGGACGGCGGTGTTAGCTGAAGTTGAGGGCCAAGTTGAAGCTACTTTCTCATCAGGTCGCTACATTGAATTTAACAAAAAGGGTACCGATAAAGGATCAGCTTCATTGATGCTTGGTGAAAAGCTCGGTATCGCGCAAACTGAAATTATTGCTGCTGGCGATAATAATAATGATTTATCAATGATTAAGGCAGTTGGCTTGGGTGTGGCCGTGCAAAATGCCATTCCAACTGTTAAGGAAGCAGCTGACGTGGTTACTGAGCGTACTAATAATGAAGGTGCTGTGGCTGAAATTTTTGAAAAATACGTATTCCCTGATTGGGTCGAGGCTTAGTAATTTGGCAACAATTCAGCAACACATTTTTTTAGCACAGCAAAATAACGAATTAATTGAACTTGACCACTTTGTTGATCATGACACGTTTACGGTGGGATATGTTGTTCAGCAAGATGATGAGTTTGTGATGCTGAAAACAATTGACCCAGATGGTAAGATTAACGGTGTGATTGTCATTCGGATTAGCGATATTTATGCTGCCCGTCGTAAGACTGACTATTTGCGCACGGTGGTGATTAAAGAAAAACTCGCTAAGCACCAAGGATATTATGATGCTTGGGAAATCGAGTGGTTCTTTAATGAATATCAACCAACAGAAGCTTCAATGATGGAAGACCTTGTCAACACAGCGTTACGCAATAAAGAAGTTATTACGATTGGCTGGGTTGATGATGATCGTAAAGATGCTCATGTGACTGGCTTTTTAGTGGATGTACATGATGGGCTAATGACTTTTATTTATGCCGATGACCGTGATTTAAGTGATTTATGGACGATTCAAGTGCGGGTTGATCAGATTGATTTCTTGCGCATGTTTTCATTTCATACGTTTGGGTATCAAGCAATTCTCGCAAATGTTTTTCATGAGGAATTTTAAAGGCAACATCGGACACTAGTGACGAGGCAAAAATAAACTTGGTGAGTTTCCGTGAACCAAGTAAAAAAGAAAGGAGATACCAATGAAAGTAGCATTACAAATAACTGCCGGGGTTGTGATTACGACAATTTTTGTTGGCGTGGCAATCGTGGGCAATATGCTCGGGTGGTCAACTTGGCTAATTGGCGGTATCTTCATCGCATTATTCCTCGCGACAAGTATTGGGATGGCGTGGCTGATGATTCAATTACACGAGCCAACGCCATACGATGAAGAGGAAGAAGAAGACCGGTGGAAGAGTACGCATGATTCAATGTTATAGTGTGTATACACGATAACCTAAGTTTCAATTAGTGAGAAAGGGTGTTTATGCAACAAACAACTAAAGTACCTAGCTGGACGAAGCGTGTCTTGATTTTTGTGGGGATGGTTTTACTGGTAGTTTTTGTACCCGTGATTATTCAATTAGGTGGGAAGTCACCAGTCGGGTGGGTTAAATACGGCAGTTTACTAGCTTACGTAGTGGTTTATATTGGAATTGCTTTGCTTGCATGGCGACTAATTAAACCCTATCTAACTGTCCCACAGTTCAAGAAGTTTACGAGCTCAGAAATCAATACAATTTTTAAAATGTACGGGTTAGTGATTCTGACAACATTTGTGTTCAACTTTTTAATCGTAAAAGTTAACCATGTTAGTGATACTGCTAATCAGGAAAATATTAAATCCGTGCTAAGCATGAATCACGCAGTGTTGGTTGTGTTCGCGCTAGCTGCTGTATTTATTGCTCCGTTTGTGGAAGAGTTTATCTTTCGTGGTTTAGTCGTCAACTACTTTTTCCGTAAAAATAATTGGTGGTTTAACATTGTCCTCAGTGGGGTTTTGTTTTCACTCGTACATGCCAGTAACAATATCCTAGGTTATCTGTTGTATGCCACGGTGGGTGGAATCTTAGCTTACACGTATAAAAAAAGTGGGCAGATCAAGATGTCAATTGGGGTTCATATGGTAAACAATGCCGTTGCGATGGCGATGACCTTGTACACAGTGGTGAGTGCGAAATAATTAACTAGATACTTGATTTTAGCAACGTATAAAGCTAAAGTTACCAAACAATCCCCGCTTTCATCCTTGGAAGTGGGGATTGTTACATACATATAGCAAAATAGAATGGAGCTCACTGATGGAAAAACAATTATTAGCAGCGTTACAGCACGGATTTATGCAAGCTGATGTCAACATGCCCCAAGCATTTATCCCCAAACTTATTAACAATTTACCAGGGGAATCGTTGTTGAGTTATCTCCAAGCAGAGTTATCCACCGCAACTTCGTTTACCTTTGCCGTTGCGTTTGTGACCGAGGGTGGTTTATTGATGCTCAAATCACAACTAGCCGATTTGGCAGCACGAGGAATTCGGGGACGCTTGCTTACTTCGACATATCTAAATTTTAATCAGCCCAAAGTTTTTCGAGAATTATTAAAACTCAGTAATGTTGATGTTCGGATTGTTGCGGATGGAAATTTTCATACGAAAGCGTACCAATTCAACCACGATGGCTATCAAACGGTCATTGTCGGCAGCGCAAATTTAACGCAAACCGCTTTGAAAATGAACACGGAGTGGAACGTACGCCTAAGTTCATTGAACCAGGGAGATTTTGCCCAGCAGATTGATACCCAACTTATTAACCTGTGGACGAACGCTGAACCACTCACACCCCAGTGGATAACTACTTACGCGGAAAATTATCAAACGCCAAGTCGTCCACAAGTTATCAACACCAAACAAATACTGCCCAAACCTAACGCAATGCAAACCGCAGCGTTGTTAGCAATTCAAGCAGTTCGCCAGCGGGGAGCGGATAAAGCGCTCGTTGTTTCAGCCACTGGGACGGGGAAAACGTATCTGGGGGCATTCGATGTGCAACAGGTAAAACCACAAAAAATGTTATTTGTGGCGCACCGTGAACAACTATTAAAACAAGCGTTACAAACATTTCGCGCAGTACTGGGTGGGCCGGCAAGCGATTATGGGATTTTAAGCGGTTCACAACATGATATGCGGGCAAAGTATTTGTTCACAACGGTACAAACGATGGCGCAACCAGCTACACATGAGCAGTTTGATCCGAGTGAATTTGAATATATATTAATTGATGAAACGCACCGAGCGGCAGCCCCATCATATCAACGGTTGTTAGCGTATTTTACGCCAACATTTTTATTGGGATTGACCGCAACGCCAGAACGGATGGATGGGTTCAATGTCTACGAACTGTTTGATTATAATTTGGCTTATGAAATCTCATTACAAGTGGCATTAAAAGAAGATATGCTGGTACCATTTCATTACATTGGGGTTGCTGATTATCAACAAGGTGACGTAACGATTGATGATGCCACGGACTTGCAACATTTGGTGGCGGATGAGCGCGTTAATTACTTGGTCGCTAAAACGGCTTACTATGGCTATGCGGGTGAACAATTGCAAGGGCTCATCTTTGTGAGTCGGACAGAAGAAGGTCAAGTATTAGCCGAGAAATTGACCGCGCGCGGCATTCCAAGTATGTATTTAGGTGGGCAAACGAGTCAAGCTGAGCGCGAAATGGCCATTGAACAATTGACGCATGGCCAACTTAAGTACTTGATTTCGGTTGATATTTTCAATGAAGGAATTGATATTCCGAGCGTAAATCAAGTTGTTATGATGCGTAGTACGCAGTCGCGGATTGTGTTCTTGCAGCAGTTGGGGCGTGGGTTACGGAAGGAACCAAATAAAGCCTACGTGACAGTTCTTGATTTTATCGGTAATTATCAACAAAATTATTTAATCCCCCAAGCGTTCACGGCTAAAGCAACAACTGATAAAGACAGCTTGCGGATGCAGTTACGTGTACCTGAGGTTACTGGGGTATCGACAATCAACTTTGAACACATCGCGCAAGAGCGAATTTTAGCGGCTGTGAATAGTGTGAAGCTTGACGCCAATCGCGCGTTACAGTTAAGTTATCAACAACTTATTCACAAATTTGGTCGGGTCCCGTCATTGCTGGAAGTTTATCGTGATGGCACTCTTGATTTAAACACCGTGTTAACTAAATTCAAAACATATCCGGCGTTTATCGCGAAGATGACGAAGGAACTTGCGCCGGCAATATCGGCTGAATTTCAGCAGCAATTACAGTTTGTTAGTCAAGAACTGGTTTTGGGCAAGCGACCACATGAATTACTAGTTATCCAAGCGTTGTTAGATAATAACATGGTTACGACGCTGGAATTGATGGCAGTTCTGAGTGGTGTGTATCAAAGCCCGGAAACATTGGACTCAATTGCCAGGGTGTTAGCTATAAAGGATTACTACACAGCGCTTGACCGGAAAAAATATGGCGTGGCACCACTCGTCAATTGGACAGGGGATGTTTGGGCATTTGCCCACCAACTTAGTCCGTTTGAACGGGAATATCTTAGTGATGCCGTACAAACTGGTTTAGCTAAAATTACTAGCGAGTTTAATCTGCAACAGCAATTCACCATGTACCAACGTTATAGTCGTAAAGACGTGTTACGTTTGTTAAATTGGCAGCATGATTTACCTAGTCTTGATATTGGTGGCTATAAGTATGATGAAGCGACGAATACATTGCCCATTTTTATTACGATTGATAAAAGTGAGCAGCAAGCGGCCGACATTGCTTATGAGAATACGTTTATTAATCGGCAAACGATTCCATTTTTTAGTAAGCCGCAAAGGACGCTCCAATCAAATGTTGAAGCTCGGTTGTATGATGCGGACAAACACCACGTACAAGTGGAAGTGTTTGTGAAAAAATCAGATGACGAAGGTAAACTCTTTTATTATCTAGGG
This sequence comes from Periweissella cryptocerci, assembly GCF_004358325.1. Classification (NCBI taxonomy): domain Bacteria; kingdom Bacillati; phylum Bacillota; class Bacilli; order Lactobacillales; family Lactobacillaceae; genus Periweissella; species Periweissella cryptocerci. Next base: position 2,039,300 of record NZ_CP037940.1, read on the forward strand.
CCGGCATTAGCGAACCAGAACACGTCAATTGAAGTTCAATTATTTAATGAGCGTAAACAAGTGCAACAAAATTTTGTCCGTTTTGAATTGTTATTGGAGCATGAAGTACCTTTTGATTTATACCAAGCGTTGAGCGAATAGCAAAGGTTCTGGTTCTATTCCGTCTGACGTGGGATTGAATAAACTTGGCCACTGCGTGCCAGTAAATTACTTGGTGCACCACGCTGGAAGCAACCTCCCAAGCCAGTTTGTGCTTATGCCTGCGAACCGGTAACGCAAAACATCCCAGCATTTTGTTACACAAAATACTGAATCTAATCCTAACGCGATTAGATTAGCCTTGCAGGCTGGATGTCTGTCTTGAACAATTCGGACAAGCTGGGAGTCTAAGGAATAAATTCCTAAGACTCCTCATCTCATCCTCAGCGGAAATATGCGCTGCACACATATTCCCCCAGTCGCGGTATAAAGGCTGCGCCCGCCAAGCAATTTACTGTCACTTCGTTAGTTAGTAATAACTCTCAGACTCGCAAGAAACAGTCGTTAAGGTAGATTCAATCAAAACAGTTATCGCTGATTTTGCGATGTGCTCAAACTAGTGCCTAAGGTATATTCCGTGGTGCGTGAGTATTCTTAAACAAAAAGTACAGAAATGGCCATACAAAATAAATACGCCACGACATTTATGATTGTCGTGGCGTATTTGAGTTACTTGAGATTCAATATTTTTTTGATGTTAGCAGGGATCTTGTCTGCTGCAATGGTGTTAGGACCTTTGACCACAATGGTTTTCGATGCCGAAGCCGTATAAGGGGCATCTTGTTGCATGGGAGTTGAACCCTCCCAGTCAAATTCGATGTACTTAGTTTGACCAGTTTTCGTGTAAGTCTTAACGTGCTTGTATGAATAAATTGGTGATTTCTTGCCTTTGCTATCCAAGATAACTTTACCGTTGTCATCACGCATTACGGTTTGTTTAGGTGCAGCTGGCGCCGTGAAATAAACAGGTTGGCCATCGTAACGGTCGTGTTTATAACTAGCGGCCTTATTAATACCGATAAAAATGCCGATAATTACGACAAGTGCGATGATGATAGTAATCATTTTTTTCATGTTAAATAATCTCCTGTACAATTAAACGTTTTGTTTGTTAAAACTCCAGATTGCTAAGCCCATGAAGATAACGAGATAAATTAAGTTACCACCAACGATTTCTGGGACGGATAAACTAGTCATGCTGTGGAGGAGTGGTTGGCGATATTCTTGTCCAGCCATCAACATATTAGTTGGTAACCACTTCACAAATGTAAAGTGGGCAATCAATGTGGTCATTAAGCCAGAAATAAGTGAACCACCAACCGTTAAAATCATTCCAATCGTCAAGGCAACTGCGCTACTCCGCAATAATACGACAAGTAAAATTGTGATGGCAACAACCATCCAAGTAGTCAGGAGATTAGCAATAACGGGTTCAAACCAACTAATCTTCACAGATTTACCAGCAAAGAAAATTACACGGCTCAGCATCATACCGACAAAAGCCGTAAAGAGCAATGCCAAGTGCATTAATACTAACGTAATCAGTTTACTAAAGAACACGGTGATGCGGCTATATTGACGTGAAAGGAGGATCTTGATTGAACCGGTATTCCACTCCGTCATTAAACTTGCCGAAGCGTTGACCAGGATGATGATGGAAATGAGCATTCCAACAAAACCGTATGAACCAAAATATTCATTTGTGCCACCAAAGCGGGAGAAAACATTTCCCAAAATGATAACTAATAAGAATAAAATCCCGAAGAGCCATTTGGTACTTTTCTTCAATGCTAATTTGTAGATTTCTTGTTTTAATAAATTATTCATGATTTGCCTCCGTTTGTGCATCAAGTAGGTCAAGGAATGATGATTCCAAGTCTGGTGATGTTTCGGTTAAGTGGACGATATCAATACCTTGGATGGCAATTAAATCGTGCAACAAGTTATTTAACGAAGTGCCATGAAGGGCGATGTTTAACCCTTGTGGCGTGTCAAGAACGTGATAATTTAACGCCACGAGGGCCTTTTCAGTTGCGACATTGTCAGTTGTTTGAAGGACGACCTGAGCTTTGTTCTTACTAGTAACTTCTTCTAACGTGCCAGTTTTAATAACGGCACCTTGATCAATGATCACAAAACGATCGGCCATCCGGCTTAATTCGTCCAACAGGTGACTAGAAACTAAGAAACTAATGCCACGTTCCTTAGCTAACTTAACAATCAAAGTCCGCATTTCGTGGGTTGATTCTGGATCAAGCCCATTCATTGGTTCGTCCAAAATTACTAACTTAGGTTGTGCTAACAAGGTGATGGCAATGGCCAAACGTTGACGCATACCTAGTGAATAACCTTTTGCTTTTTGATCAATGAAACTGGCAATACCAGTTTCAGCAATGATTTCGTCCATCATCGTTGCCGTGATGTTTTCACCCATTGCATAAAGTTTTAGGTGTTGGCGACCAGTCATGTTGTTATAAAGCGCGGGATATTCAATCAGTGCGCGAATATCTGCCAAACCAGCATGGTGGTTCATATCAATAAGCGTGTCATTCATTGTGACTGAACCGCTTTGAAAATTAATGAGCCCAATCACGGACTTCATGATGGTTGTTTTACCAGCCCCGTTTTTACCAATTAAACCGACAATTTCACCCGGTTGAACGTCAAATGAAACATTGTGCAAGATATGCTTACTTCCTATAGAAGTATTTAATTTATTAACTTTAAGAACCATGAATTTTTCCCCTCCCAAAACAAGTAACGAATATTACGGTCAAATTACAACGTTGCACATTGTAACAAGTCTGTAATGAATGTGCAACTAGTTTTTTCTAATAATTAAATTATATTTTTAATATAAACAAGCGCGGTAAGGTCCTGATGGTTATTCAAAAATAAAAAATGCTCATCAAAAAATTCACAAGCGCCACCTGACGAGACCGGCAATGGTAAAGTACTGGTAGTGGAATTTCTGACCGGGTGAGGAGTGAAAAACTTCGCGAACGGCGCTTTGATACTCGAACATTTGTTTTAGATTTGGTACAATATTAAACGACATGCTCGTGGCAGTTCTAAACATTATTAATTGCTAGTACGTGAGGAATTAATACTTAGAACTAACCGAGCCGAACACATTGTTTACAAAAATTTAGCGCTATTTAATGAATAAAACGGAGGACGACATCTTGGTACAAGACTTTACAGCAGGGATGAACGATAAACAAACCGAGGCAGTTTTGCATACGCAAGGACCTTTATTAATCATGGCCGGAGCTGGCTCAGGTAAAACCCGGGTTTTGACACACCGAATTGCTTACTTGGTCGAAGAAAAAGATGTTAATCCTTGGAACATTTTGGCGATTACCTTTACGAATAAGGCTGCCCGTGAAATGAAGGAACGGGTTGCCCAACTTTTGAGTGCCGAAGATGCTAATGCCGTTTGGGTTTCAACTTTCCACAGTTTGGCCGTGCGGATTTTACGGCGGGAAATTGACCGAATTGGTTATGACCGTAACTTTACGATTGCTGACCCATCTTCACAGCGCACGTTAGTTAAGCGCATCATGAATGAACAAAACATTGATACGCAAAAGTATGACCCACGTTCAATTCTTGGTGCGATTTCAAACGCTAAAAACGCTATGCAAACACCAAAAGCCTACGCTGAATTAGCAGCGGCACCATTTGAAAAAATTGTGGCAGATGTGTATACCGAATACCAACGTCAATTGCGAATTGCACAAAGCGTTGATTTTGATGATTTAATCATGCTTACAATTCAATTATTTGAACAGGCCCCAGACGTATTAAGCTTTTACCAAAATAAATTTCAATATATTCACGTCGATGAATACCAAGATACCAATGACGCGCAATACACAATTGTTAACATGCTCGCACGCCGTTTTAAAAATATCTGTGTGGTTGGGGATGCTGATCAAAGTATCTACGGCTGGCGTGGTGCGAACATGGATAACATCATGAATTTTGAAAAAGATTATCCGGAAGCTACAACGGTGATGTTGGAACAAAACTACCGTTCAACTTCAACTATTTTGGATGCTGCGAATGCCGTCATTGATAATAACAGTGTGCGCTTGCCTAAGAAATTGTGGACGGAAAACAATGAAGGCGACAAAATCACGTACTATCGTGGCCAAAGCGAAACTGACGAAGCCTTCTTCATTATTTCAAAAATCAAGGAATACGTGGAAGCTGGCACATATAACTACGGTGATTTTGCCGTGCTTTACCGGACTAACGCGCAATCACGGTCAGTCGAAGAAAATTTAGTAAAGTCAAACATTCCATATACGATGGTTGGCGGCAGTAAGTTCTATGATCGTAAAGAAATTCGCGACGTGTTAGCATACTTGACCTTAGTAACTAACCCAGCCGATAACATGAGTTTTGAACGAGTTGTTAATGAACCTAAGCGTGGTATTGGGGCAACCTCAATTGATAAATTACGCGCTTTTGCCAATGATGCGAACATGCACTTGTTGGAAGCGGCCCAAAACGTTGATTTAGCTAATGGTTTGTCAGCCCGGGCCAAGAATAGTATTGCTGAGTTTGGTATCTTGATGGATAACTTACACAAGCAACGCGAATTTTTGAACATCACGGAAATGACGGAACAAATCCTCGATAAAACGGGTTATTTGAAATTATTAAAGAGTCAAAACACGCTTGAAGCACAAGCTCGGGTTGAAAACTTGGAAGAATTTCTTTCAGTGACTAAACAATTTGATAAGAAGTATGAGCCTGAAACTGAAGACAGCGACATGTTTGTCGACTTTTTAGCTGATTTGGCGTTGGTGTCAGACTTAGATAATGTTGAAGAAGAAGCATCTGAAGTGACTTTGATGACGTTACACGCAGCTAAGGGCTTGGAATTTCCTGTCGTGTTCTTGATTGGGTTAGAAGAAGGTATTTTCCCACTTTCACGGGCAATGCTCGAAGATAACGAATTGGAAGAAGAACGCCGTTTGGCCTACGTGGGAATCACACGTGCCAAGCAAAAATTATTCATCACTAATGCATATTCACGTTTGCTATATGGTCGCACCCAAAGCAACCAAGCATCACGATTCATTAATGAAATCCCATCAGAACTAATCGAATACGCTAATCCATCAGCTGGTAGTTTTGGTGGAACCCAAGCACGCCGCGATGTACCATTTAGTGGCCGGACGCGGGCTGCAACTGCAACCACATATACCCGTCCAAAATCAACCGCAGTGGTTTCAAATGCGGGCACTGGGGCAGACAAGAAGAGTTGGAACCCCGGCGAAAAAGTGGCTCACAAAAAATGGGGCATTGGGACAGTTGTGAAGGTAAACGGTACTGGCGAAGATGCGGAACTCGATATTGCATTCCCAGAACAAGGTATCAAACGTTTACTTGCAGCCTTTGCACCAATTGAAAAGGTAGAATAGCGTTGGTGTCTAAGGATATGGTTAATTTTTTTACGAAAGGATGCTAATTCATGAATGCATTAACACCAATTGAAGCAATGACTGCCGCGATGGCCGAACCAGAGTTGGCAAAACTGCGCAGTCAGCTTATTCAATGGGGACAAGAATATTATCAAGATGATGCCCCAACTGTTGAAGATCACGTCTACGATGCGTCGTATGATCGATTAGTAAAACTTGAAGCCAAGTTTCCAGAATTAGTAACGGCTGATTCACCAAGCCAACAAGTCGGTGGTCGCCAAACTAAGCAAGGTTTAGCTAAAGTCCAACACCCTGAAGCGATGCTTTCGCTAGGCGACGTATTCTCAGTCGCAGAATTAACCGAATGGTCAGAGCGCACTGAAAAAAATGCTGGTACCGAGTTAACCTATAATGTTGAATTAAAAATTGATGGTTTAGCGATTGCATTGGATTATGAAGCTGGTAAGTTAGTGCAAGCTTCAACGCGTGGAGATGGTTTGATTGGTGAAGACGTAACCGCGAATGTTCAATACATCAAAGCCATTCCTAAGCAACTAAACGAACCTTTGACAATCGAAGTCCGGGGTGAAGTTTATATGCCGAAAAAGGCGTTTGCAAAACTCAATGAACAACGGGAAGCGGAAGGATTAGCAACATTTGCTAACCCACGGAATGCCGCGGCGGGTTCTTTGCGCCAATTGGACCCTAAAGTCACTAAGGAACGTGAGCTGAGTGCGTTTATCTATTACACTGCACAACCCGCTGTCTTGGGTGCGACGACACAAGCTGAATCGCTGGAACGCTTTGCGGCCATTGGCTTGCCAACTAATCCAACCAATGTGGTAGTTGCAGATGTTACAGGATTTACGACGTTTATTGATCAATACACTGGTACGCGTGATGCACTTGCGTATGGAATTGATGGTGTGGTCGTAAAAGTTAACGATTTAAACACGCAAAACGAACTTGGGAATACAGTTAAAGTACCCAAGTGGGCGATTGCGTACAAATTTCCACCAGAAGAAGCGACTACGGTAATTCGCAATATTGAATGGACGGTTGGACGGACTGGTGCGGTCACGCCCACTGCGGTGATGGATCCGGTTCAATTAGCTGGTACGACGGTTAGTCGCGCTTCATTGCACAATCCAGATTACCTACTAGCTAAAGGGGTGCGGCTTGGTGATACGGTGACTTTGCATAAGGCTGGGGATATTATCCCTGAAGTTGGTGAAGTGATTGTAGCTGAGCGGCCAGCCGACAGTGTCGAATACATGATTCCCACTAATTGTCCATCATGTGATAGCGAATTGGTACACGTCGATGGTGAAGTTGCCCTCCGGTGTATTAACCCAGCATGCCCCACGCAAATGCAAGAACAATTGACCCACTTCGCGAGCCGTAATGCGATGAACATTGATGGCTTAGGACCAAAAATTATTGGGCAATTACTTGCTAAAGGTTTGATTAAGGATGTTGCGGGCTTGTATGCTTTAGCGTTCGATGAGCTTATTATGTTAGAGAAGTTCGGTGAAACGTCGGCCAACAACTTATTGACCGCAATTAATAATTCAAAGACCAATTCAGTTGAACGGTTATTGTTTGGGCTAGGCATCCGTGGTGTCGGTGCGAAAGCGGCTAAGCAAGTTGCACAACATTTTGGTAGCTTACTCGTAATTAAGGAGCAAACACCAGAGGCAATTGCTGAAATTGACGGCTTGGGTTTAGTAATTGGTAACGCAATTCACCAATATTTTGCGACCGTCCAAGCTGATGCATTAGTTAATGAACTGATTGCAGCGGGCGTTAACATGGACTTTAATGGTCGAACGGCTAGTGATTTAGCCGCGATTGACTCAGTCTTTGCTGGTAAGAAGGTTGTCTTAACTGGTAAACTAGAACAATTGGGACGGACTGAAGCTAAAAATTGGTTAGAAGATCATGGCGCGACAGTTGCAGGTAGTGTTTCCAAGAAAACCGATTTAGTAATTGTCGGGTTAGACGCAGGTAGTAAACTTGATAAGGCCAACGAACTCGGTATTGAAGTTTGGGATGAAGCAAAATTCGTCACGACGATGAATGCTGAGTAGCTAAACTAGGCTGACCAAGTATGAAGGAGCTAGTTATTTTATGAAACACATTAAGAAAATCGGAATTGCTGCAAGCATGTTGCTAATCGCGCTTATTTTAGCGGCTTGTGGAAACATTGATAACACAACGAGTGTTGAAAATGGGGCCAACGAACAGGATTCAGTGCAAACTACTGGCCAAACATCGAAGGATGATTACGCCGGTGTGATTAAGAATGGTCACTACCTTGTTAGTAAGGCGCGTGGTTTAACCGCCGCACGGAATAGTAATAATTTCAATATCACGAGTTTTGAAGCCGGTTTATTGGATATTTCAAAGGGCTATTACAAGCCAGCTGATTATATTTTCCAAGAAGGCCAATATTTGTCAATGGATCGCGTGCAAAGCTGGTTGGCACGGCAAACTAAAGACAACAAGAATGGTTTAAACCCGGTTGATAATGGTAAGAAAAATAACAAACGTAACCCAATCTACATCCAATCAATTGAAGAACAAGACTTTATGCAAAAAAATGGTAAAAAGTTGAGTTTGAAGGGGATGACAATTGGGATTGCGATGAATCCAATTGACTATTACCAAAAGCAACAATACGGTGCGACCTTTGAACAAAAAATTGATCATGACGCCATGGTCAAGTATGGCCAAGAAGCTGCCGCTAAGATTGTGCAACGGATTAGAAAGTTGAAAAAAATTCCAAGTAATATGCCAATTGCAATTGCGATGTATGAACAAGCCCCCAACGATAGTTTAGTGGGTGGTGAGTATTACGCTGTTACGCAAACAACTGGTGATAAAATTACTAAATGGGATAAAATGAATATTGCCAACAAGGTATTTCCATTGATTGGCAGTGCGACTGGTTATGCAAGTAATGATAATAAGAATTTTCAAAACTTCCAGTCACAAGTTCAACACTTCTTCCCAACAATTGCCGGTTTAACCGCGCAAGCGCAATATGTTAATAAGAAGTTAGCGGGCGAACATATCACGATTACGACCCAATTCTACAGCCAAACCGAGATTATTAGTTTCACTAATTTCTTAGCGCAGGTGGCACCGAAGTTTACCCCAAGCGGTGTGCCGGTCGATATTACGGTTAATTCAGCAACTGATATTCAAGCATACTTGAGTCGAGGTGCGGATGATCGTGACTTCAGTAGTCATGTGTTTGGTAGTTATTAGGTATTAACGCATTATTGCCACTACGTGCCACGGAATCTGCTTGACGCACCGTGATGGAAGCCAAGCTTTCCAAGCCTGTAGTCTTGGAAAGTCGGCGTGAACTGGGAGAGTAACCGCTAAAGCGCTAACTCGCCTCATTTGCCTCGAGCGAAGTGATAAATCACTTCCCATTCACGGTGTATAGGGCTCCGCCCGCCAAGCAGATTCCTTAGGCACTCCGTTGGTTTGCATATAATGGGCTAACATCAATATATAAATTAAAAAAGGTTTCCAAGTTATCTGATTTTGCAGGTGGCTTGGAATTTTTTTGTTTATCTGTGTGATAATTCCCACTGCGTGCCTGGAAATTGCTTGGTGCATCATGCTGTGTAACCTCCCAAGCCGGTTTGTGCTTATGCCTGCGAACCGGCAACGCCCCGTATAAAAAACTATGTCATATTTAAATCTAAATATCGGAAAGAAACTAGGTGTGATGATATACTTAAAGCTAGGTACACAAGCAATTGTTGCTTGATACTTTTTGATGTTATTAGTTAAAAATTTATCCGTACTTGCACATTGTAGCGATAGCTATATATTTTGTATTAAAAAAATTTTATGCATAGTTCCGGAAATTTGTCAGTTTCTTTAGGATTAAATGTTCATTCTGTATATTAACGGAGTGTCTGGAAATCACTTGGCGGGCGGAGCCTTTACACCGCGACTGGGGGAATATGTGTGCAACACATATTTCCGCTGAGGATGAGATGAGGAGTCTTGGGAATTTATTCCCTTAGAGTCCCAGCTTATCCGAACCTCCCAAGACCGTACTTTGGCTTGGGAGGTTGCTTCCAGCGTGGTGCGCCAAGTGATTTTCAGGCACGCAGTGGCTAATATACTTGAGTTATTGTTTACCACAGATTAATGTAGATTACATTGGAGGGTTTAAAATGTTAAAGAATAAAACGTCAGTGATGGCCGCCGCTGCGGCAGCTGTGATGCTTGTACCAATGGTTGCTAGTGCCGCAACGCAAGGTGGCTATGCATTAGCGAGCTACACAGGTAAAGATTTTAAGACTGTTAGCAACACCAAAACGACTAAAAAAGTTTATAAATATGGTTACTCGGCCAAGTATCAAGCAAAGCACACCTTTGAAACTAAGAAAAACACGATTACTAGTACTAAAAATGTGAACGGCGCGAAAGTTTCCTTCAAAACTAATTTCTTTATGCCAGTGACAAATAAGAAATCTGGTGATTGGGGTAATCCGCAATCAATGGCGATGAGTAAGAATGATAAGTATATGTATGTCCTCTATACTGTCAAGGAAGGCTCAAACACTGGTTGGGTTATTCGTTACAACATGGCCGGTTTGAAAAAGTATAAGATTTCAAGTTCATATGTCCGTAAAGCATTTTCATATCACCAACAAGGCAGTAGCAACAAAGCTCAAAAGAAAGCCTACAACAAAGTTAAGCCATTTATTAAAGTTGGTAAAAAGTTCACGGCGGGGCACGGTCAATCCTTAGCGATGAATCCTAAAACGGGTCAACTCTGGGAAATTAAAGATACGAATATGAACCCAAAGAAGGGGGCCTATGCCACGATTCAACGGATTGATCCTTCATCTTTAAAGCCGACTGGTTCGGTGAAGTTCCGACTTTCACCTACGACAAACATGGGGCACAACCTGACCTTTGATAAGGATGGTAATGCCTACTTCTACACTTATGTTACCTCAAATGGTGGTACTGGCAAGAAGGGTAATGTTAAGATTTACAAAGGAAACATTGCCACTAACAAGGTATCATTTAGCTTAGTTATGCAAGGATTGAAGTACAATGCTGGTACACACTCACAATCAATGTCATACAATGCCAAGAAAAATGAATTGATGTTTGTTGCTGATGGTTCACTGCAATCAATCCCTGTGGCTAAATTAGGTAGTTTAACTGCCAAGGATGTACGCGAAACCGTCTTCAATAAGACTAAACGTGAATTTGAAACTGTTCAATTTGATTCAAAAGGTTATGCATATTTGATGACTAACCGGGGACCTGAAATTTTGAAATCAGTTAAACCATACTAATTTGAATAAATAACCAAAGGTGAGGCTTATATAGCTCATCTTTTTTTGGTTAAGCAAGCGTTTTATGTTACATTGAACTGACATTCTGGCAACTTAAAGCCTTTTGCTATCGTATCTTAAGCGGGTTTTGATTATAATGGATTATAAGTATTTTTTGAAAAGAGCGGAATTGTGAATAATATAAAACAAGCCAAACGGCAACCATATACGCCAGTGCTACTAATTGAGCAAATTAGTTACCAAGCAAATGATTTCGAGCTTCAATTAGCAGCAAATGCATTACCAGATTGGGCAAATCAGCGGGTAGTTTTACGTAACCAGACTGGCTCAATTTACGCACCAGTTATTAGTGAATTAACATATCCAATCAGTGCAAACCGAACTGTTCAGATTTCATTTGCTGAAGTTCAGACGGCAACGTTTAAGCTACTGCAAGCCGGCACGAATAAGATTACGTGGGATGCATATTTGGTTGGTGAGCAACACGACCAATTAGTGCAACAACGCCTGGGATTTACGCAATTGGGGATTATTGATGACCTTGCGCAGTTTACCGATGAACTGTTAATCCGGCCAATGTTGTTAGAAGATCAATTGTTTGCAATTGATGTGTCGCGCCCAACAAATGGGTTGTTCGTGACCGCAACTAACGCTAAATGGACTAAACAAAATTTAGTAGTAAACGGGATTGTGAAGACGACAGCACAGTTACCAGAAGTTAGTGTCAGTGTAATTAACAATATGGGCGCAGTCCAAATGACGGTCGCAACGAAGGTCACGGGGGCAAAATTTAGCGCTAAGCTACCGATTGCCCAGCTTCAGTCATTGGCGACGGAAACGTTACGGGTCGCACTGACTGTTGACCAGCAACAGATTCCACTGCAGGCTAGTTTCCTCCAAAGTCAAATCGAGCCCCGTAATACGAAAATCAGCCCAGAACTTTGGCTGAAACTCGTATTATCAGTTGAACGGGTTGTCCAAGTTGAACCGCTCGTTTTTCCAAAGCAAACGTGGGTCATGCGTAAAATTCGTGGTGGCTTTACCAAATTAAGTAAAGTATATCTACGCTATTTCCGGCGGGGACGCCGGTTCTTATGGAAAAAGTATGCGCTAGTAAGTGGTAAACACCTTGCCAAGCAAACGACGATTGTCTTTGAAAGTTTTGGGGGAAGGCAGTTCTCTGATAGTCCACTCGCAACGTATTACGAGTACAAGCGGCGCAACTTACCAGTGAAATTGATCTGGTCAGTTAACCGTGACTTAGAACCGCTCGCCAAAGAAAAACACATTGCATATATCCGGCGCGGGACCTTCAAGTGGGCCAGAACAATGGCTAAAGCGCACGCCCTGGTGATTAATGCGCGCCTACCAATGTGGTTCCCTGGTAATCAACAACAGCTCTATGCCCAAACTTGGCATGGCACACCTCTCAAGAAATTAGGGGTGGATATGGCCCGCGTGCAAATGCCGGGTACGGATACCTTGAAGTATAAAAATAATTTTACTAATGAAGTTGCCAAATGGAATGCATTGATTAGCCCTAACCGGTATTCATCAGACATTTTCCGGCGGGCGTTTAACTTTAATGGTGAAATGCTTGAAATCGGCTATCCCCGCAATGATAAATTGTTTATGGATGATAACCCAACGCAGATTGCGGCCTTGAAAGCCAAATTACAGATTCCCGCTAATAAAAAAGTAGCCCTATATGCACCAACTTGGCGTGATAATCAGTTTGCCAATATTGGTGAGTATACGTTTGAATTGCCGTTTGACTTAGCCCAACTGCGAGCTCAATTAGGTGATGAATACGTCTTGGTAACGCGGATGCACTATTTGATTGCGAACCAATTGGACTTTACCGGTTACGAAGATTTCGTGATTAATGCGTCTGACTATTCTGATATTAGCGATTTGTATTTAGTGAGTGATGTGTTGATTACTGATTATTCGTCGGTATTTTTTGATTATGCAATTTTGAATCGGCCAGTGATTTTCTACGCGTACGATATTGATGCGTATGGGGAAGAATTGCGCGGATTCTATATGGATTACCAAACAGATTTACCTGGGACAATCATCAAGGATACGACCGCGTTGATTAGCGAACTGCAGCAATTAAGTACTAATGGGTTCGCTGTCGATGAACGGATGGCTAAGTTCCGGGAATTATTCGTCGTGGATTCAAAAGGGAAATCGGCGGCTGAATTTGTGGATTACATTCAAGTACACGTGAAATAGGGAGAAGTAAAATGGAGAAAAGTGAGAAATCACCGCTTGGCTTGCAGTTATTAGCAGTCATTGCGACCCTCGGGATTATTATTAATGGCTTGATGAGCCAATCCGGGATTATTAATCATTTGAATACAAAAATCCTATCACACCAGTTTATTGCTGGTTGGGGGATTTACGGTGTGACGTTACTCGGTTTTAACATCGTGGCGTTAATCGCTGGGTATTTATTAGTCAATAAAACGTTCAAAGTTAGTGCGGCGATTCGTTTATGGCTGATTGTGTTATTGTATTCAATCGGCTCGGCAATTTTATATTGGGCCAAAGACAGTCAGTTTCGGACGTTACTTGCCTTGGCACGGACGCTTGCACCAATTGGCCACAATGTCTATTGGTTAGCGACGGCCGCGGTCGTGATTGTCTTATTAGCACCAATCTTTAATAAGGTGCTGACTAGTTTATCACCAAAGCAATTGGATGCTTTTGCCTTGGTGTTGTTCTTATTTACTTCAGTTGAAAGTACTTTCTTCAAGGAAGGTATCTTCAACTTAGGTATGGGGCAAAACTTCATCTGGATGACGGTTGTGTACCTGTTCGGGGCCTACTTCAAGTTAGCGAATGTTGCTAATCGAATCAAAGTTTGGCCATTGTTGATGGGATTATTGACGGCTGGCTTTACGGCGGCGTTCTTGATTTTAGCTTCAATTCAAAAATCAACGCAAGATATTAATATCTATGGCCGGTTTATTCACTTACAAAGTTTGCCAATCTTCATCGCTAGTGTGGCGGTATTCTTGCTCTTTGCTAAGTGGCAATCACGGAAGCCATTACCATTTATTGGGATGTTGACCAGCATTTTAGTGGATATTTATATCATTTCAAAAACACCATTTATTGTTGTGAACTATTTGCAACCACACATGGTTAAGTTAGGCCACTTGCATTCAACGAAAGCGATTATTGTGTATTTCGTTGGTTTAGCAGTGTTGTTGTTTGTTAGTGGACTTGTAATTGGGTTGCTACGTTGGAGCCTATTCCAAGTGACTCGTTTAGATAAAGCAATTGATAAATTAACCAGTGACCGCTTAGTGGATTGGTTAGAACGTGTGAAAAAATACGCGCTCGCGCACAAAGTCCAAATCGAACAATTTGTATTCATGTTGTTGACGTTCTCTGTGTTAATTATCGTTCTCGATATGTCACAAGTTGACTGGTCAGTGAAGGAAGCTTTCTTCAATATGTTTTTACGGGCGTCAATTTTCTGGACTAACATGTTGATTTTAGTTATCTTCATGGCAATTTTCATGGCGATTTTCAACCGTTACTGGGTTTCATTAATGGTTATTTCAATCGTGATGGTTGGCTTCTCGGTCGGTAGTTTTGAAAAATTAATTGCCCGCCAAGAACCCGTGTTACCTGCTGATATTTCAGAATTAGGTAGCTTCTCTGAATTAGCTGGGATGGTTTCTAAAAACTTGCTGATTGGAGCCGTAATTGGCCTCGTCATTTTGATTGTGATTACGGTGGCCTTACAATGGCGCTCACGAATTAAAAAGTCATTTGGCTGGCGGATGCGGCTTGTCCTCCTAGTCATTGGTGCCTTAGGGGTTTCATCATTTTACACGTTAAATCATGAAACTTCATTAGCGCACAAGTACATGACTTCAATTAAGTTCAACCCTCGTTTCTACGATCAAACCAAGGGTGCGTATCGGAGTGGTCCACTCTTGACGTTCGTTAATAATTTGGATGTGCAAGTTATGGCTAAACCAAAAGGCTATAACCAAGCAACGGTTGATAAATTAGTAGCGAAGTACCGGAATGTTGCTACTGAAATTAATAAGACGCGTAAATATGACGATATGGATAAGCAAACGGTAATCTATGTCTTGTCAGAAAGTTTGCAAGATCCAACGCATAACCCTGGTGTTAAAATGTCCGGCCAACCATTGCCTTACTTGCAACAATTGAAGAAGGAAACCACGTCCGGTATGATGCTGTCATCTGGATATGGTGGTGGGACTGCCAACATTGAATATCAAGTATTTACTAGTATGGCATTGAACAACTTCTCACCAACCGTTTCAACACCATATGTCCAAGTGGTGCCAAAGATGAAGGAAGTGCCTTCAATGATGAGTTTGTTCAACTACAAGGTTGACGTGCACCCATATGTGGCAACTTTGTATAACCGGATTAATGTTTTCAAGGACTTCGGTTTCAACAAGTTCTTCTACCGAGGCTCAAAGTATCCTTTGACGTATCAAAAACGGATTGGTAAGAGTATTCGGGTTTCTGATGACTCAGCCTTCAAGGAAGTTGAATTACGCTTAAATGAACATAAGGAAGGGCAAATGATTGGCTTGGAAACGATGCAAAATCACACGCCTTATCCAAACGTTTACCCACAAAACCAATTTACAGTCACTTCTAATGATTGGAATATGAGCGATGCCGAAAAGCAATCAATCGCCAATTATACGGAAGGGGCGCACTACACCGACCAAGCCTTGAAGAAATTCATTAAGAAGTTGGATTCATATAACCGACCAATTACCATGTTATTCTACGGGGATCACTTGCCAGGTGTGTGGAACGCAATTCCAATGGATAAGTACGGTCTGCAATTGCATGAAACAGACTGGTTTATTTACTCAAATAAATACAGCCGCACGCATAATGCAAAGCTGAAAAACACGAAGATTGTGAGTCCTAATGACTTTAGTGCCTTAGTCTTGGATCACATGAATCAAAAGGTTTCACCATTCTATGCCTTGATGACGGAAGTGGCGACAAAGCTCCCCGCAATGTCAATTGACTCAGGTCGGCGTGCGAATGGGACTAATGACAATGGGAACAGCGAGTTAGTTAGTCCTGATAACAAGCTGATTGATCCAAACAACTTGTCAATTAAGCAAAAACAAATCTATGCTGATTACAAAATGATTCAATATGATATCACGGCTGGTAAGCAATACTCATTACATGACGGCGATTTCATTAAATAATGTCGTTGTTCGTGATAAATACAGTTCATAATAGTAAAGTAAAAAGGGCTATCGAATTTTTTCGATAGACCTTTTTGTGTTGATGCAATTACAACTTGGTGATTAAATCAGTGAGTTCTACGGCGCGGGTGATGACGATTCCGCCACCGAAAACAATTCCTGATAAAAGCAAACTAACTAACTTTGACTTCATTGGTTTACATCCTTTCATTAAAAGTGTGTCACATCCATAAAGATAACAGAAAAATGGTAAAATATTAGTATCTCAAAATATATGCCGATTTTTTGGAATTGGGTGGGATATGTTTTTCTGGGAGTTAAGGAGAATAAAAATGAGTAATTATGGTGCAACACTATCACGAATTCGTAAAAATAAAAATCTATCTTTAGTGGACGCAAGTGCGGGGATCGTTTCAGATTCGTTTTTAGGCAAGTTTGAAAAAGGCAAAACAGAAATGAGTTTTTCCAAACTAGTCCGTATAATTCAACACTTAAATGTGAGCTTGGAAGAATTTTTGTATTTGGATAATAAGCAGGAAGATGATTTTACAATATTATTAGGGGTAGCTGGGGATGCCTATGTGGCAGAAGATATAATTAAGTTACACGAACTTGCCAATGAACAGTTGCAACAATATCACGCCACCAAGTTAAAATCTTATCGTTGCAATTCAATAATGGTGGAGGGATTGTTGGCGGATTTAACTGATACAGAGATTGATGAAGAAGCGCGGATATTTTTATCAGAATACTTAATCGGCATTGATAATTGGACAGCTTATGAATTAACACTGTTTTCAAATGCTTCCCATTTATTGACGGATGCAATGTTGACGAGCATGTCGGCTAAGATTTTGGAGAAAACTGAGGAACTTATCGGCTTGGCCAAAAACAAACGGATTTTTTTAGAGACGCTACTTAATTTGACGCGAATTTTTATTGAGAAAGATAATAAAAAGCATGCGCAATTTTTACTGAATGTAATTACGTCAATCAAAAAGGATGAAACACTCTATTTCATAAGAACAAATTTGTTGTTTTTGACGGGGCTTTTTCACTTGCGGTTTGCTGATAAAGCGTTAGGAATGCAGCAATGTGACGATGCCGTCAAAGTAATGCAAATCTTAGATGATCCAAATTTAGCGGCGCAGAAACAAAAATATTTAAAGGGATTTTTGAAGAAATGCATTTGAACCGGCATATATGACGAGATGGGTTAGTGGAATCGTTTTTAGATTATTATAGTTAATAATAAAAAATATAATAAATCTAAGAAGGTAAGTAACGTGGGAGTAAACGGGACACAAAAGCGTTTTAAGTTGTACAAGTCGGGTAAAAATTGGTTGATTGCTGGGATTGCAATCGGGGGTATGGCATTAGGTACGACCGCTTCGGCAGATGTAACAGGTTCAAGTGCAACAACTGACGCGAGTGCTGACTCAACACAGAGTACTAGGGATAGCGCCGCGTCGTCAAACAGTTCGAAGTTAGTCGTGGTCAATCAGGCTGATGAACAAGCCGCAGCGGCAAATGATACATCTGCTAGTCAGTCAAAGGACAGCAGTGACGCGGCTGACAAATCGACCGATAATAGCTCCGATACAGCAACCACGAATACAAATGAAGCTGTGTCCACTAATGTGAAAAACGGCACAAAGGATGACACGAATCCTGAAGGTACTAGAACTGCGGTACCAGCCACGCAAAACGCTGTCAGCGATGATGATGATGAAACAGCACAACCAACTAAAACTGTTAATCTGCCTGCTGGAACGTCTGCCGATGATACCAAGAAAGTATTGGCTGACGCTAGTGCCGAATACGAGAAGACACAACAACCAGTCACGGTCACCCAAGTTGATGCAACCGCTCCAAGCAGTAGTACACCGCAAAAAGCAACAAGCGTTAGCGGAAATGTTACTACAACTGATACAACGAAAATTCCAGCGGATTATATCTTTATGCCACTTACTAACGTTGGTGGTACGACGGTAATCTCGAATGAAGGTGGAACTACGGAAGCTAAGGATGCCGATATTAACTCAAGTTGGAGTAATTCGGATAAAGGGGTGGCATTCAAGGCAAGTGACATTAAAAATGGCACGACGGCAGTTAGAATTTCAAACGTTGGTTATGATGATGCCGGCGATTTACTGGATCAAATTTATACGATTAAGAATTTCACGGTTTCACCTGATATAACTGATGATGATATTAAGAACGCTGGTATTCGGGTGAATGCCGACAGTATTGATGTCGAAGGTTTAACGTCGCTGCAATATACAGTGAACTACGTGAAGTCAGGTACGAAAACCCAAGTTAATCTCCCCGGATTAGTGGTGTTAACTGACTTAGACAAGGCTCAATCATTTACCTTGAGTAAAGCCGACTTCAATAAAGTCGACACGGTATATGTACCAGTGACTGCCAATGGTACGAACAATGTTTATGAATACAAGAACAGTGACGATAGTGTTGCATTCATGGGAACCGAAGCTACCGATAATACCGCCGATGGTGCGGTGCAGTTAGCCATGGCCAACGTGAATGGAATAACATTTACGTATGAACCGCGCGACGTCAAGATTATTGCGGTTGATCCAGACGCAACAGGCAACGCGGACACTGATACATGGCATAATCGGGGACGTGATATTAACTTTGGTACACCAAGTATTAAGTACGGAATTAGTGACACCTCGACACCTAAGTTAACGGTTAGCACTACGAAACTTGCAAACACCACCGCAAGCTACACGTATAAGATTACGCAAACTGTGGCGGCATCCGACAAATCTAGTTACTATTCAACCGGTTCATTCACACTGACAATTGATGATGGGAAGACTGATTCTGTCAAAGTTGATCCAAGCACGATTGTAATTAAAGATATGATGACTGGCAAAATGGTTACGGGGCTGACACCAACTATTGATGGTAATACGATTACATTCAATCTTAAAAGTAAGCTCAACTCCGCTGATTTCTATGGTAAGCGCTATGAAATTACAATTGGGGCAACGGCCCAAGATAAATTGCAAGGCGACTATGATGTTAAGGCAGCGGTTGTATGGACTTTTAATGGGGACGAAGAATCTTCTAAAACAGTGACAACGACTGTGCCGGCAGCTAAAGGTCAGATTACCGTCCAATATCTCAGCAAACACACTGGTAAAGTATTAGGTGCCCCAGTAACAGTTGATATGACTTATGGCGATACACTGAACTTACCCCAAATCAATCAACCGACAGGCTATTCAATTGATTTGCCAGATAGTGTGAATGTTGATGGGACGTGGACGGGACAAAAATTAGCCACGTACTATTACAATCCCAACGAAGGCGTAATCACAGTACACTACGTGAATAAACGGACTGGCAAAAAAATTGCACCTGATAAGACAGTAGCAGTTATTTATGACGATCCGTTTACGTTACCAACGATTGCGACACCAGCTGGCTACACGGTGGATAACGGTAATGCGGTCATGGTGAAAGGCACGCAAACGTGGACAGGACAAAAAGAGGCAACGTTTAATTTCAATCCAAAACTCGTTACGATGCAAGTGGAACACATTGATGACTGGGATAACATCTTAAAAACGGAAACTGTAAAAGGATATGTAGGTGATGATTATACATTGACACCAGTCAAGGAATCACCTTGGTATGAAGTTTTATTAACTAAGGATGTGGCCAAGTTAACCGGTGAATATAGCAGTAATCCGAAGAAGATAGTATTGCATTATGGCCAAGGTTATAACGAAGATCAATATAATGCCAATGCAACTTGGGTAGCACCAGTGTTCGATGGTAATGGTCGTTTAATTGGGTACAGTCAAGTTTTCGGTAATGATGGATCACGATACGGGGCACTAGACTTCTTATTAGATACTGACGCTCCCGCTGGAACAGTCGGTAAGTTAAAAGTTGGGGTCTTAATGGACAACACCGATCCTGATGTTTTCGCACCTATCAAAACTTTAAAATCCGGTGAAACAATGACGTTGCCTGGCGATAAAAAGACGACAATTACAATCACATGGACAAAAGATGGGGCTTTAAAAGTTGTACATTCAGTGAACAAGAATTATCCAGACGGCGATATTATTAATATGACCCCTACTGGAGAAATTACCTTGAAACTGAAGCAAGTGACGTTTAAAACGGGGATGAAACTGACTAGCAACAATACGAATGATGAATACACGCAAAAGTGGACGAACGGTATGAAAACGACCGTGTCACGGCAAGTTAAAGGTATCCTAGAAGTCAAAGTGACTGATAGTAAGGGAAACTTAGTTAAGACGGTTAGTGTCAGTAATAATGGCACCAAACGAATTAAATTAAGCGATAACGAATACATCGTTGTTACTGATAATGGTAGTAGGGGCGTTGAAACAGCTGTGTACACCCGTAAAGCTGGTAGTAAGAACTTTAAGGTGCAATCAATGACGGTGAACGCCGATAACATGTTGATTGGGTTAGTAACTGGTAACGCTGATAACCACTTCCGATTATTGGATCGTAAGGTGTATAAGTATCAACAAGATTACGAATGGGGCGCAGATGATGGCCAGATTGTGCCTAAATATGCTGGCATGATTATTGAAAAAGAAAATATCACCCATGGTACTGCGAAGCAATTAGGACTCAAGAGTGACCATAAGGGAACGATTTGGTTAGACACAGTTACGTACCGGAATGGTGATAAAATGTTGAATTACAATATTGGTAATTACATTTATTCGTTCTATACCAAGAATGGTAAAACGCGTCTCGGTATTTTTGATGCAAAAACGTACAAGTTAATCAAAATAATTCCCATTAATAATGAAACAGCCTATTTCACGTTTAAAGGTCAACAATTCAAGGCAAACCAAGCAGGAACTATGTTGCAAGCATTATCAGGTTCGACAGGTGTTAGTTCCACTGGATATCAGTCGTCATCAACCAATGGTAAACAAAGCGTGAGTGGTACGCCAAATATTAAGCACCAAGGAATGCTACCACAAACCGGCTATGCAGCTGGACACGATAATATGCTGATTGTTTTAGGGCTAATGTTATTAGGAATTGCGATGGGAGTAATGGGGAAAGGGAAGAAACATGAATAAGATTGTAATTGGAATTATGAGTTTTATTTTAGTATTACCAATGATGTTACAGAGTGTGGCGGTGGTTGAAGCTGCACAAATCACAAAAATCCCGACTATGTACGGTGTTCTGGATTCTAATCAACAAAATAGTATTCAAAACGATTGGAATAATTCAAAGCCAAAGCCAAAACCGAAGGAAAATTGGAGTAGTACTAGTAAGGTATCAACGCTCACGATGTTACCTTATAAAAATTCGAGTGTTAAGGGGCAAAATATTAATGTAATAAAGAAGATGTCAGCGGCACCAATGAGTAGCGCAGAAGTTTATGTCAATGGATTTAAAGTTAGCCCTTTTTATCATATATTTTTTAAAAAATTTAAGCTAAAACATACTGTTGGCAATAAGCTTCCTGCAAAACATGGTAAATTTGCTACGTTTATTTTTCAGAATCAAATAGGTGCAAGCAAAAGCCCCAATATACCAAAAATTAAAGGAAAAAAAGCAAATTCGCTTTCGATGCAGGGAGCAGTTCAAGATGGAAAATATATGTATATTGTGGCAACCTATCGCAAAACGGGAAGTCCTGCAGCGAATAACAATCGTAGTGGCAGGATTATTCGATATAATCTTGGCAAAATAAAAAATTTTCAAAAAAAGGTTAATACGTCAAAGACACTTCATAAAGATCAAAAAAATACAGCATTTAGAGATTATTTAGAATCACATAGCATAAAGGGGAAGGCACTTAACACTGCAAAGGCAAAAAGTATTAATAAAAGACTCAAAAAATATTCCCCAAAGTTGAAAGGTGCGGTTAAGTACTCAGGTGTGATCAAAGGAATTGGTCATGGACAAGCAATTACAATAGGCAAATTGGATAATTCCAATACTAAAGGATTAGTAATTGCATCTGTGACAGATAATGTCGGAAAGAGTAAATTGAAATCGACAATTTTCTTTATTTCTAAAAAAACAATGAGCATTAAATCAATGAAAAAAGGAACTGTTTATTTCAAGTATAATAAAAGGTATTATCAACCTAGAACACTAAGTTATTATGCTGGGCAATATTATTTTGGTATTAAAGGAGCCACTCAGAAATATAAAAAAAGTAAGATAAAGCGAATGGCTGTTTTATTAGGCTCCTTCAAACTAAGAGGTAAAGGGAAAAAACTACAAATGAAAGCACCAAGAATTTCAGCAACTCGAAATTTAACATTTGTCGGTTCTGATTTACAGGGAACAGCAATTTCTAATAAAAGAGTTTATTTTGTCGGAAATAATGCATATCAATCGGTACCATTAGGTAAATTTATGCATGGGGGACTGAAAATTAAAAATGTCTCCTATACTAGGTGGAATGCGACGCGAGGTGGTCGCTCAACGGAATCTGAGGCGATTGCATTTAGCAATACTGGATCAAACCCATCGGCATATTTATTTGAGACATGGTATCCATCTAGTTTTAAGGCAAATCAAACAATTAGGCAATAATGAATAGGAGAAAAAAATGAAAAAACTTATAGTATTGGTGAGCTTGGTAGGCTTTTTTATTACAATTAGTCCCTTATCTTCTGTACATGCAGAAACTGGAGACGTAAGTAAATCGGGATTATCCGTTAATAATCAGGGTACTTGGAAAAAACTTAGCAAGAAGAAACAAGCGGAAATTAAACAGCCAATTCCGAAACGCTATCGCGGCACGTGGTATGCGTGGAATGTTTTACGCAAACGTAAGGAACGCGTGAAGATTGGTGCGCAATCATATGAGTTTGCGTTTAAAAATGCCAAGGGAAAATATGTGACACTTGATAAATTCAGTGATTCTAAGCTAGCGACTTGGAAAACTAAATATGACCATTTGGCAGTCAAAAAGGTGCTTAAAGTCAAAGGCAACAAGTATAAATTTTTTGAAGAAAATTTTACATTGAATCGAACGAAGCAAGGTGTCCGTGTGTCATTACCCGAAGTGTGGCTTGATAGGATGAATCATAATTCGCGGGTTACGTTTCGGCATAAAATGAAAAAACCAGCCAAGGCTAAATACAAGATGACAAGAGCATTTTTGAGCAAACAAGATTTTGTTTCAGCTTATTTTTATCATGGCGATGTTCAATACACGATGAATTTTAATAAAAAAACGAACCATATGTTGTTTGATCTTCAGTCAATTTGGAGCGATTTAGGTTCGGTTACACACTCTGATACACAAGCATTAATGGCGAGTGGGGACATAGATGCATATCAAGATGTTGTAAGTGAAAAATTCGCTGGAAATAAAGTCACTCTACTGGTAACATCTGGCTGGGGAGATTCATATTATAAAATTCAGCTCAAACGTATTGGAAGAGAGTATTTTGAAATTAATAAAATCCCCAAAAAGAATGAATGGTTTAACGGAAAAAAAGTTTACCGGACACCAACATTATTTGGTAAGCGATTTGTGAAAAGTCACTTGTGGTATTCAAACTAGAGAATTGGGTTTCATGGAACGGGTAAAAAGTCGTTCCTATTACATAATTAAAGTTAGGGTGTAAAGACATTAGAACTACCACTAGGGTGTAACATCTTAAAGTTGAGGGAAAGCAGTGAAAAAAATTATGTTAATGCTTGGCCTAGTTACATTTGTGGTAACTATCGCTTTGACCATATCCGCTTGCAGTGCAAGTACAGGGCACAGCGTACATGGTGTGGCAGGCATTGTTACTCGTAATACAGGTGAATGGAAAACGTTAAGTAAAAAGAAACAGAAGGAAATTAGTAAACCAATTCCAAAAAAATATCGCGGAACTTGGTACACGTGGAATGTGTTTAAAAATCGTAAAGAACGGGTTCAAATCAAGGATCGCAGTTTGGAATATGCATACCGAACAAAAAAAGGAAAGTACGTTGCCCTTGATCGGTACCAAGGGAATAAGTTAGCTGCATGGACAACTAAATATGGACATTTGTCTGTTAATTATATTTTGAAGACGAAATCGGGTGATAAGTATAAATTTTTTGCTGAAAATTTTACACTGAATCGAACTAAGCAAGGCGTACGGGTTACGATACCCGCAATTTGGAATACCACCATTAATTATAATAAAAAAATTACGTTTCGGAAAAAGATGAAAAACCGGCCATGGGCAAATTTAAAATGACCAAAGCATTTTTATATAAATCAGGGCATTTATCACCATATTTCAGCAAGTACGATATTTATTATGAATGGAAGTTCAATAAGAAGATGACTCGTTTTTGGTTTGACACACAAGCTATTTGGAATGGGGATGGTCCAAATGCAGGTGGGGATGTTGAACTTTTAGATTCAGCCGGTAATAGTGAATCCTATTCGGACATAGAGAGTACCACATTCAAGGGAAATACGGTTACGTTAATTGTATCCCCACCAACAGGTGCACTCGATGGTTACTATAAAATTAAAATAGAACGCATCAGTAAACGGTACTTTGTTGTTAAAAAGATTCCTAAGCCTAATGAACGGTTTAACGGCAAGAAAGTGTATCGTACACCATCTTTATTCGGTGTTAGATTCGTTAATTCAGAGCTTGTGTAAGATAAGGGAATATTTAACATTTGGAGTGGAAACTAACCACTCCGGGTACATAGAAAAACTAATTGGAGAATATTATGAAAAAATTCATAATGATGCTTGGCCTAGTTACATTTGTGGTAACTATTGCCTTGACCACATCTGCTTGCAGTGCAAGCACAGGGCACAGCGTACATGGTGTGGCAGGCATCGTTACCCGTAATACGGGAGAGTGGAAAACGTTAAGTAAAAAGAAACAGAAGGAAATAAGTAAACCAATTCCTAAAAAATATCGCGGAACTTGGTACACGTGGAATGTGTTTAAAAATCGTAAAGAACGGGTTCAAATCAAGGCTCGCAGCTTGGAATATGCATACCGAACAAAAAAAGGAAAGTATGTTGCCCTTGATCGGTACCAAGGGAATAAGTTAGCTGCATGGACAACTAAATATGGACATTTGTCAGTTAATTATATTTTGAAGACGAAATCGGGTGGTAAGTATAAATTTTTTGCTGAAAATTTTACGCTGAATAGAACTAAGCAAGGTGTACGGGTTACTCTACCAACATATTGGGTTGATACAATTAATCATAATAAAAAAATCACAGTACGAAAAAAAATGCGGAAACCCCTAATGGGACATAATAAAATGAGTAAAAGTTTTTTTGACAGAAAAACTTTTGTCTCTCCTTATTTTGAAAAAGAAGATATTTACTATACGATGAAGTTTAATAAGCATATGACACAAATGTTATTTGATTCACAGACGATTTGGAGTAACTCAGGAGCGAACACAAATATTGATACGGACGCCTTATCTGCCGGTGGAGATTCCTCGCTATATTCAAAAATCAAATATATTTCTTTTAAAGGAAATAAAATAACCATGATTGTCGATCCACCCGCAAGTATGGTTAATGGATATTACAGAATCCAACTCGAACGATTAAGTAAAAAATATTTTGTAGTTAAGAAGACCCCAAAAATAAAAGAATACTACGATGGTCATAGAGTGTACAGAACTTCAAGTTTGTTTGGTGTTCGGTTTGCTGCAAGTGCCTTTTATAAAAAGTAGAAAATGTTTTCAGGAGTGAGGGTACTCACTCTGGTACATAAGAAGGGTGAGAGATGAAAATGAAAAAGATTATTTTTACGAGTGTGATTGCCATTCTGTTGGCAATTACTTTAATTCCAAGTACATGCAATGCAAGTTCCAGCGTGTTAGGGAAGGCTGGTGTTTCTGAACGTACGGAAGGTAATTGGAAGAAGCTTAGCACTAAGAAACAAATAGAAATTAAAAAAAATATTCCAAAAAAATATCGTGGGACTTGGTATGCGTGGAATGTGTTAGCTAATAGAAAAGAACGAATAAGGATTGATGCTCGTTCTTTTCAATATGCATATCGAAATAAAAATGGGCGATATGTTGTCCTGGATCAGTATTCTGGAAACCGACTAGCAACATGGAAAACAAAGTATAATCACCTCTCAGTAAACTATATATTGAAGACTAAGAAAAACAATCAATATAAAATTTTTGAGGAAAATTTCACACTTAGTCGCACAAAAAAAGGTGTCAGAATAACGTTACCAAGTTCTTGGATTGAAATGATTAATCATAATACACACGTAACATTTAGAAAAAAATTGAAACGCCCTGCTATGGTGAAAAATAACATGACAAAAGAATTTCTATCGAAGAAAACCCTGATTTCACGGTACTTCAAAAGTAAAGATGTGTATTACATGATGAGTTTTAATAAAAAAATGACTCACATGTTATTTAATAGTCAATCAATTTGGAGCAATTCAGGACCCGATATAGGGAATGATGTTGCTGATCTAAGTGCCGGTGGGGATTCATCTGGATATGGAGTGATTGAGAAAGTAACGTTTAAAGGGAACAGAGTCACATTGATAGTGTTAGCACCTGCAAGCATGGTTAAAACCTACTACAAAATTCAGTTAGAACGAATCAGTAAACAATACATTGTAGTTACTAAAATAGAAAAAGGACAAAATAGTTTTAATGGCAATAAAGTAAACCGAACCCCAAGTTTATTTGGAATTAGGTTTGTGCCCACAGGTATATACAAAAATTAATTAGTTTAAGTAGAGAGCTAATACTGAAAATTTGTGGCGAGTAATATCTGATGTGCTAATTAAGTTTGATTGGAACGGTGAATATACCGTTCTGGTACATAATTAAAGTTAGGTGGTATGGCGAAAAAAGCGCACTACCATCAGACTATTACACATAGGTGAGGAAAAGAAAATGAAAAAAATTATGTTAATGCTTGGCCTAGTTACATTTGTGGTAACTATCGCCTTGACCACATCCGCTTGCAGTGCAAGTACAGAGCACAGCGTACATGGTGTGGCAGGCATCGTTACCCGTAATTCGGGAGAGTGGAAAACGTTAAGTAAAAAGAAACAGAAGGAAATTAGTAAACCAATTCCAAAAAAATATCGTGGGACTTGGTACACATGGAACGTGTTTAAAAATCGTAAAGAACGGGTTCAAATTAAGGCTCGTAGCTTGGAATATGCATACCGAACAAAAAAAGGAAAGTACGTTGCCCTTGATCGGTACCAAGGGAATAAGCTAGCTGCATGGACAACTAAATATGGACATTTGTCAGTTAATTATATTTTGAAGAATAAATCGGGTGGTAAGTATAAATTTTTTGAAGAAAATTTTACACTGAATCGGACAAAACAAGGCGTACGGATTACGATACCGGCAAATTGGAATACCACCATTAATTATAATAAAAAAGTTACGTTTCGGAAAAAAATGAAAAAGCCGGTCATGGGTAATTTTAAGATGACTAAAGCATTTTTATATAGATCAGGGCATTTATCACCATATTCTAGCAAGTACGATACTTATTATACATGGGAATTTAATAAGAAGATGACACGCTTTTGGTTTAACGTGCAGGCTATTTGGAATGGTGACGGTCCAAATATCGATGATGAAACAGTAAACCTGAACGCAGGTGGTGCCGATGATGCTTATTCAGAAATCAAATCTGCGTCATTTGAAGGGAATAAAGTAACATTAATTATTTTACCGCCAATTAGCATCACGGATGATGGATATTATAAAATTCAACTAAAACGCATCAGCAGACGTTATATGGTCGTAGAAAAGATTACTAATACTAATGAACGGTTTAACGGTAAGAAAGTGTATAGTACACCATCATTATTCGGTGTTAGATTCGTTGATTCAGAGCTTGTGTAAGATAAGTGTATATTTAACATTTGGAGTGGAAACTAACCACTCCGGGTACATAAAAACAGTAATTGGAGAATATTATGAAAAAATTCATAGTGTTGCTTGGCCTAGTTATATTTGTGGTAACTATTGCCTTGACCATATCCGCTTGCAGTGCAAGTACAGGGCACAGCGTGCATGGTGTGGCAAACATTGTTACCCGTAATACGGGAGAGTGGAAAACGTTAAGTAAAATGAAACAAAAGGAAATTAGTAAACCAATTCCAAAAAAATATCGTGGGACTTGGTACACATGGAATGTGTTTAAAAATCGTAAAGAACGGGTTCAAATCAAGGCTCGCAGTTTGGAATATGCATACCGAACCAAAAAGGGAAAATACGTTGCCCTTGATCGGTACGAAGGAAATAAATTAGCTGCGTGGACAACTAAATATGGTCATTTGTCAGTTAATTATATTTTGAAGACGAAATCGGGTGGTAAGTATAAGTTTTTTGAAGAAAATTTTACACTGAATCGGACAAAACAAGGCGTACGGATTACGATACCGGCAAATTGGAATACCACCATTAATTATAATAAAAAAGTAACGTTTCGAAAAAAGATGAAAAAGCCGGCCATGGGCAACTTTAAAATGACCAAAGCATTTTTATATAAATCGGGGCATTTATCACCATATTCCAGCAAGTCCGATATGTATTACGAATGGAAGTTTAATAAGAAGATGACAAGAATGTGGTTCAATATTCAGGCGATTTGGAATGGTGACGGTCCAAGTACCGACACTGATACACAATACCTGAACTCAGGTGGTGGTGATGATACTTATTCGGAAATCAAATCCGCGTCATTTGAAGGGAATAAAGTAACATTAATTATTTTACCGCCAACTAGCTTGGCAGATGGATATTATAAAATCCAACTGAAACGAATCAGTAAACGATATATGGTAGTAAATAAAATTTCTAAAACTAACGAACGGTTTAACGGTAATAAAGTGTATAGTACACCATCTTTATTTGGTGTTAGATTCGTTGATTCAAAGCTTGTGTAAGATAAGTGAATAATTGAAACATTTGGAGTGGAAACTATCCACTCCGGTACATAAAAAAGGTGAGAGAAGAAATTTGGCAGTGCTGTTTTTCCCACGCTGCCGCGGCTTATGGTTGATAACTGTTTTCGTTAGTCTGAGCATTATTACTAACTAACGAAGTGTCGGTAAATTGCTTGGCGGTCGCAGACTTTACACCGCGACTGGGGGACAGTCTGTGCTTATGCCTGCGAACCGGCAACGCAAAACATCCCAGCGTGGTGCACCGAGTAATTTGAAGGTACGCAGTGGTTAATTTTATTAAAGCTCACGTCAGACGAAATAGAGTTTTTCCTTTCCGCATTAATCTAGCTTCACATTTGTATTACAACACGAGCGTTCAACGTGAAAGCTTGGTGGTGCGTGGTATAATAGCGTATTAACAAGATTATGTAAAAGAGGGAATTATGGAAAAAGTAGTCAAAAAAGTCCGCCAATCTAACGTGGAATTATTACGCATATTTGCAATTATTATCATCATTATTAATCATATGGCGTTGCACACACCTTGGCATGTTGTACGATCAGTCAATAATGCACGGTTGGTGACGCAGTGGTTAGGAACCGGTGGACGCTTAGGCGTTAATATTTTCATCTTAATATCAGGTTATTTCCTAATTAAAAGCACGTTTAAGTGGCGTTCACTTAGCAAATTGTGGGTTCAAGTGTGGCTGTATGCCGTGGGAATATTTTTCATCTTCCATCACTTTACGCAACTTGGCCAAACGATTTCATTGAATCAGTTACGGATCTCATTTTTACCAATCATGTTTAATCAATGGTGGTTCATCACCGCGTACATGATTATGTATTTATTTGTCCCATTTATGAATAAGTTCGCTAAAGCCTTAACCCAAAAAGAATATCGGAATTTCTTGTTACTTTTCTTAGTAGTAGGGTCAGCCTGGCCAACAATCGCGCCTAAAATCAGTATTTACAGTGACGTGATTTGGATGATGTTTGTTTACATGATTGGGGGCTATATCCGCCTTTACCCTGATTTCATTAAGAACCTTAAGACAAAGACATTGCTTGGTTTGTGGGCAGGTGTGGCTGCCTTGATGTTAGGCTCAATTCAGTTTATGAACTGGTTTAACTCATTAGACGCCAACAAGTTCATCAGTATGGTACGGGCAATCGGCATTAGTAATACGCGCTTTGCCAATGCGCCAATGAACCCACTGTCATTGATTTTGGCAGTTATCATTTTTGCCGTATTCTTACGCTTACCAATTCCAGGTAATAAGTTAATTAATGGTTTAGCTGCGAATGTGTTTGGCATTTACTTACTGCAAAGTAGTTCGATTGGCCACAAGTGGTTATGGGATTTAGTTGATGCACAACGCTTTACTAGTGGCTGGAAGATCCTGATTTATTCAATCGGAGTCGGCTTAGTAATTTTTGCGGTTGGGTCAGTAATCGTCGCATTAACAAACTTAATTACGAACCCAATTGAAAAATTAACGTTCGGCAAATTAGATACGTATTTGAAAAAACGTAAAGTGAAGTCACAATTGAATCAAGTAGAAGAAACGAAGTAATGAGGGTAAGGAGATAATGGCAGATATGAAAACTGAAAATCAGCGCACGGTCAATATCCAAGACGCTCAATTTACGGCAGACAATCAGCAAGTTCAAGTGAATGTCGAATTGATTTTGCCAACGGACGCCCAGTTATTGGTGCGTGTTTTTGGTCAGGTTGAAGCACAAGCGCTGTCATTTGAGTATATGAATGGCCGCTTAACATTTTCAACGGCAACATTACAGGCCTACCTTGATCAACATGTCGAAAATGTTTTCCAAGTATTCTTTGCGTTCACAGTAGCAGATGAATCCTTTGAGTATTTACTTGTTGACCGCACTATCACTGAAGGCCGGTTATCATTGACCGGAGTCTTCGCGGGATTAGAGTTAGTCAATTATGCCGGGTGGTTAGTTGAGAGCGTGGCTGATAATCAAGCGGCAAATGTGTTGTTTGCTGCTGAAAATATCACGGCAGTTACTAGCGTCAGCGCACTTGAATTACCAGCGCAACAATTGGAATTTCAATTACCAGCAATTGGCGCATTGATTGACCAAGTTCAACAACCAACGATACAAGCTGGGCGTGGGGATGCCGCGATTATTTTGCCGGTGGTTACTTTTGCCAACAGCCAAGTCGTGGTTGATTTAACCGATGAATTCGTTGATGAGCTTGGCCGGGTGCGTGAACAACCTTTACTACTGAAGTTAGCACTAACAAATGGCCAGTTTGAACTTCAGTTGCGTAACCAAGCCGGGGCATACCCTGAACGGATGACGGCACAAAAAAAGCGGATTAAGTTTATGAATTCCGACAATGGCTTTGTGTTGATTGATATGCAACCGGATTTCTATTCGACGCGTTTTGGGCACAATGTCCGCGCACAAGTATATTCAATTGAAGCTGCACCCCTACGCAAGCCAACCTTAACGATGCACATTCGCGCCAATGATAAATTCAAGTTCTTGGGTGCACGGATTCAATTGCGGTCAAATTTATTTGAACACGTCGTTGAATTACCCGTGAAACAAGTAACTGCCGTCAACGCCAAATTCACAAAAGCCAAAGTCGGTTTGACGATGGATTGGAATGAATTTTATCCGCTTTACTGGGATTTGTTTGCGCTAGTTGACTTTGGTAATGGGCCAGAACGAATCCGGATTGAAAAGGTTGGTGCACGGGTTATTCGCCGGGTTAACCGTTCATACTTACACTATAAAATTACTGATAAAGACCAGAAGCGTATTCTAGTGCCATACCTAACTTATAATGACAGTTTGGCCTTCATGGTTCGCGAAATGGAACCAGTTGAAACGCCCCAAGCTACTTTCAAAGAACGCTTGGCACGTATTACTTTTGGTTTAATGAAAACGTTCAAAATGATGAAGCCCAACGTATGGCTCGGGTTTGAAAAATTCGCATCAACTGCGCAAGACAACGGTTATGCATTTTTCGATTATGTCGCTACAAACAAACTGCACGATGATTTCTATTATGTATTGAGTGCTGATTCAGCCGACTTTGCCAAGGTGCAAAGTAAACACGCGGATAAACTGCTAGTGCACGGTTCGTTCAAATATTATTTGTACTTATTGATGGCTAAGACGTTGGTTGGTTCTGAAATTCGCCGGCACGTTTATAGTTTACGGGTGCGGTCAGGCTATATGTATGACCAAGTGGCTAACAAGCGCGCCGTGTTCTTGCAACATGGGGTGACTGCGTTTAAGAAAACCACGTACTTCCGGAATGCAGCTAATCGTGGATCATTTGACTTAGTTATTACAACTTCACCAGCTGAAGAAAAAATTGTGCACGACTACTGGAATTATCCCGCCAATAAAATTGGCTTAACGGGTTTTTCTCGTTGGGACGTTTTAACAGATAAGAGTGCGGAACAACCAATGAAGCGTATCTTTGTGATGCCAACTTGGCGGACGTGGTTAGAAGATTTACCCGCGGAAGATTTCATGCAAACGGACTATTATCAACATTTTGCGAGTTTGTTGACTAATCAACGGATGATGGATTTGTTGAAGCAACATAACTTGAAGTTAGTGTTCTTCTTGCATCCAAAATTTAAAGATTATGTCGATTCCTTTGCTGGCGAAAAATCGGACTACGTGGAAATTTATAAATTTGGTGACATCCAAGTGAACGAAGAAATCATGAAGTCATCACTGATGATTACTGATTATTCATCAGTTGCGTGGGACACTTTTTATATGCACAAACCGGTGATTTTTTATCAATTTGATTTGGAACGCTACCTCGATAGTTGGGGCAGTTACTTGAACATGGATACTGAATTATTCGGTCCGCGTGTCCAAGATGTTGATCAAGTCGTCGATGCAATTGCTCAAATTGTGACGGCCGATTTCAAACTCGATACGCAATATGAACCAATGTACCAAAAATACTTTATTGCACACGATCAACAAAACAGTCAGCGGATTTTTGATGCGGTTAACACGATGAATGACCGCATGGATCAAGAAATAACTACCGCCAATGAAATGCGGAAGGGGGACTAACACGTGAGTGATCAACAATGGAAACTAGAAAATGTAACCTTGCTAATCCCCGGTGATTACCATGCGGTGCAAGCAGCTACGTTGGGTGAGCAGTCCCTTGATGTTGTGGTCCACCGTAAATGGCTGGAAATTGAGTTGCCCACGAGTGAAATGTTCATTGATCGGCCCTTGCGGTTGTTTGATGGTGGGCACCAAGCGATTACCCGGCAAGACACGACTGAAATAACGCGAATTACTGAAACAGATGGTTTTGTTTTGGTGGTTCATGCCTTGGAACAAGTTATGGTTAGTTCGATTCCACATGAATTAATCATGCAAACGCAGTATGCGCAAGTGTATCAAGACTATCAGCGTGCCGAAGTGAATAATGAAGCAGTGCGTTTGCCACATAAGATTGATTTTTCAAGTGATTATCGGCAAGCCAATGCCAAAATTGATGTAACCCATGGGTATAGTTTTGCGGTGCGCTATGAAGACACGCCAACGTTAGCGGCATTAGTCCTCAAGCAACGCCGTAGTACTAATTACAGCGTTATCCAAAATGATAGCGTCATTGATGGCACTTTTAATTACGATTTAGAACCAGTCTTTAGTGACATTATTGATTTGCCTAAAAATGGGCGTTGGGATATGTTTGCACTGGTTAGCTCTGATAATCAACCATTTGAACTAGTGCGCTTATATCTTGATGGCGATTTACCTGTTCACGATAACCAACGCTTCTTAAAAACGTACGATACTAATAAAACATTTGATGTTGCTAACAAGCAGCTTCAATTATATCTAACCACTGATCGGGGCTTTTCACTTGCCAAAAATACCGCGGGTAATTTGTTGAAAGAAAAGCATGATATGATTCTGACGACTTCAGCATACAAGCACCACGGTACGACGATTCAGTTAGCTGTTGAAGTGGCAACGGCGAGTCAATTAGATGCTAATGATTTACAAATTGCCATTGTTCAACGTAATCCAGACGAGTTTAATGTCCGTGAATTTACGACGCAGGTGAAATATGCGGATGGCGTTTATTACCTTAGCACGCAACAAGATTTAGCTACGTGGAAGATGTTTGCCCAATACTGGGATGTTTTCGTTAAAACGCATGACGCACAAGGTGCAGTGACCTATGCGCGTGTGGTGGAAGCTTCGACAAAGGTACTCTACCAAGTTCAAGCACACCCAATTCGTGGTCAAGTACACCTAGATAGTGATATTTTTTATCCATATATCACTAAAAATGGGAGCTTATCGTTTACCTATCGTCACCGCGAAACGTTTGAAAATCCGCAGAATTATTTCAAGGAATCATTAGCTTATTGGTATGTCCGGATTTTTGGTAAGCAATTACGCAAACGGCATATCTGGGTCGGTTATGAAAAAATGGCCCAATCGGCGCATGATAGTGGGTATCATTTCTTCAATTATGTGTATCAAAACAAGCTATACGATAACTACTATTACGTGATTGATCCCAAGTCACCGGAATATCACTTTGTGAGTGATAAACTCGATAAAGTGCTGCCATTCATGTCATTTAAGTATTTTGTGTACTTGTTTGCAGCCGATACGTTGATTTCATCAGACACCCGGCGGAATGCCTATAACTTGATGCAACGTGAAACCCCAATGGGAAAAGCAATTGCGACTAAGAAATTAGTTTACTTGCAACATGGGGTTAACGGAATTAAGCGCGTGATTGATTTCTACAAAGCAGCTGGGAACTTTGACTTAGTCATTGCGCCCGATGAATGGGAAAAACAACGAATTGCGATGGCTGAATGGGGCTTTTCCGACCATGAAGTCGTAGCAGCGGGCTTACCTCGCTGGGATGTGCTACAAGACCGGACTGACGAGGTTGCGTTCAAGCAGATTTTCGTCATGCCAACGTGGCGTAACTGGATGCAAGGTATGCCGGATGAATTGTTCGTCCAATCAGAATTCTATCAAGAATATCAAGCATTTTTGACGGATCCACGTTTGAAGCAGTTACTAGTTGAAAACAATGTGCGGATTGCGTTTTTCATGCACCCTAAGTTCAAGGATTACATGCACTTGTTTACAATTGATGATGCAATTATTGATTCGTACGAGTTCCTTGAAGTACCAATGGATGAAATGATTATGAAGAGTTCCTTGATGATTTCCGATTATTCATCAGTCCAATGGGAAATGTTCTACTTGAAGAAACCTACGATATTCTATCAATTCGACCAAGCGAAGTACCTTGAATATGAAGGCACTTCGATGAATTTTGAAACGGAATTGTTTGGTGATATTACATTTACGGCGGATGAAACAATCACAACGATTGCTAATTACATCAAAACAGATTTTGCCGAAAAGCCTGAATTTGCCGCGATGCGCTCGACGTATTTTGATGTGGTTGATACGGATAATTCAAAGCGGGTTTACGAAGCAATCAAAACACATGATGATTTAATCCACAGTCCGACTACGCTCGGGATTAGTTTCCGCGTGTGGTTAGGCCGGTTTGCTAATGCGAACTTGAGTGGCTTAATGAAGTTATGGCGGAAGTTGTTCTAATATTACTTGAATCTTGTTATTTACTGCCACTTCGTGTCTGGAAATTACTTGGCGCACTGCGCTGGAAGCAACCTCACAAGCCAGTCAGTGCTTATGCCTGCGAACCGGCAACGCAAAACATCCCAGCATTTTGTTTCACAAAATACTGAATCTAATCCTAACGCGATTAGATTAGCCTTGCAGGCTGGATGTCTGTCTTGTGAGGTTCGGATAAGTTGGGACTCTACGGGAATAAATTCCCTAGACTCCTCATCTCATCCTCAGCGGAAATATGTGCTACACACATATCATCCTAGTCGTGGTGTAAAGGCTGCGCCCACCAAGCAATTTCCAGCCACTGCGTTAGTTAGTAATAATTCTCAAACTAGTGAAAATAGGCGTAGGGTATAGATTCAAACAAATCAGTTAGCGCCGATTTTGTGATGTGCTCAAACTAGTGCCGAAGGTATATTCCTTGGTATGTGCGTATTCTTAAACAAAAGCACAAAAATGAGAATCTCGCGCTAGAATAAAGAGAACCAAACTACGGAATGGTATCTACAAAGTAATCGCCATGAAGGTATCCACAGTAATTTGAATAATGTCCAATTAAGTCATTTCATTGCAATTGCAACGAAATGGCTTTTAGTTTGTTCTTATTTTGCAATTTACCTGTAATGTTCTAATGCTATCCTCGTATACATGATGGTTTAGGGGTACAAAGTATAAAATAACGCCTCATTTACCGAAAAGTCCTAAAAGGTGTCAATTAGGCACCTAATATTATGAAATACGAGGAAAAATGTTACATGAAAAAATTTATTAATTTAGTATTAACGGTCGGTGGGGTTACTGCTGCATTATTTGGCGGTACTTTTGTGATGGATCAATTAACTGCGGTTCATGCTGATACAGCGGATGCGACTACTGTTAGTGCAACAACTGACGATACGACAGCACCAGCAACTGATGACAGCGCAGCGCAAGCTTCTGATGACACTGCGCAACCGGCCGAACCAGCTAAGCCAGCGACACCAAAAGTTGATACTAAAAAATATTACATCAAACCTAAAGCCGCAACGATGGTCTTAGCTAAAGGTGCGACAGAATATCATGACACAGCATTTGCGGATAAGGTAAAAAAGTTAGCTAAGGGTACCCAAATTAGTATTACCGGAGTGGAATACTCTAAGAGTGGTACTCCTCGCTTTAAGTTGAGTAATGGCGACTACGTAACAACTGCTAAGGCTAGTTGGCGTGCTAAGCTCGTTAAGAATGTAACGAATTATTACACGGTAAAACCTGCCACAAAGGTTAAAGTTAAGAAGAACACTAAGTTGTATAAAGATACTGCTTTTAAAAACAAGAAGAAGTCAGTTAAGAAGAACACGACGCTTAAAGTTAAGGGAATCGCTTGGTCAAAGGGTGGAACACCACGTTTAAAGGTTACGGGTGGTTACATTAGTGCGAAGAAATCAATTAGTAAGAAACCTGCCAAAGCAGTTAAAGCTAACTATAAAGCATCAACTTTACAAACCCGATTTATTAAGAAATATGCGAATGATGTTTACTCAGTCACGAAAAAGTACGGCTTGTACGGTTCAGTTCAAATGGCCCAAGCCGGTCTTGAAAGTGCATGGGGTACATCAGGTTTAACTAAAAAGGGACACAACTTCTTCGGTGTTAAAGGAACATATAAAGGGAAGTCAGTTACGATGCGGACGGCGGAATATACCGCTAGTGGTAGGTTGTACTATACTAACGCGAAATTCCGTAAGTATCCAAATGCCAAAGCTTCATTTACCGATAACGCAAAGAAGTTAAAGGATGGCCCTGGTTTCTCAAAAACTTACTATGCCGGTACTTGGCGTTCAAATGCCAAAACATACAAGA
The DNA here is from genome assembly GCF_004358325.1 of Periweissella cryptocerci. Taxonomy (NCBI): domain Bacteria; kingdom Bacillati; phylum Bacillota; class Bacilli; order Lactobacillales; family Lactobacillaceae; genus Periweissella; species Periweissella cryptocerci. Next base: position 2,076,799 of record NZ_CP037940.1, read on the forward strand.
AAGCAGCACATGCTTTAGTTGGTCGTTACGCAACTGATCCACACTACGATGACAAGTTACTTTCATTAATCAGCAAATACAACTTGCACAGCTTATTGGATTAGGCAAAGGTTACACAATTTAATTAAATATCACACGAAAAGGAATCCGGGAAACTGGATTCCTTTTTTGTTTTCTAGCACGGAATTGTCATTTCTGTACTTTTCAATTATCGATTTACGGAGGTTCTATTGGCAGTTGTTTTGCTAATGTGGCCTGTGGTTGGCAACTGTTTTTTTGCTAGTTTGAGTATTACTTCTAACTAACGGAGTGTCGGTAAATTACTTGGCGGTCGCAGACTTTACACCGCGACTGGGGCGATATGTGTGTAACACATATCGTCGCTGAGGGTGAGATGAGGCTTCTTAGGAATTTATTCCTTAGAAGCCCAGCTTACCCGAGCCTCCTAAGACCGCTTTTTGGCTTAGGAGGTTGCTTCCAGCGTGGTGCGCCAAGTAATTTGCTGGCACGCAGTGGCCAAATTTATTCAAGCCCACGTCAGACATTAAACAAACTAAACGGCTTTATGTTTGTTTAATATTCACTTAACGCTTGTTTAACTTTGGCAACTTAAGATAACCACATGCTAAAGAAAGCGAGAAAAATATCATGAATAAAATAAATGAAACGATAATTGTAATTCCGGTCAAAAATAATGCAACGCTGGTAGATAAAACAATTGAAGTGATTACCCGCATATTGGTTAGGCTCATCCGAGATAGCCAGATTAGCCCCCAAAGTCGGATGTTATTTATTAATGATGGCTCGGATGACGCTACTTGGAATTTATTGCAGGAAGCCGAAAACAGCAACGTTTATGTTAATGCGATTAATTTGCGCCATTCGATTGGCCACAGTGAAGCCCACACTTTCGGGGAAGTGATTGCCGCGACGATTGCTGACTTAGTACTTCACGTCGATATTGATGCGCTTGATCCAATTGAAATCGTCGAGGATATTAAAATTTTTAATTTACTGAGCACTAACTCAATCAAACAAATTGTTTAGCAAATAGAAAGATAATTAAACCAAAATGTGAAGTTTTTATGATAATGGTCTAGACCTCGTAGAAATGAAAGCGCTTTTGTAATATAATGAAGCTATCAATTAAACAGGGGGCACTACTAAACATGGCACGTATCAATTTTGATTATTCAAACGTTTCAAACTTCGTCGGGGAACATGAACTCGGCCAAATGCAAGCAATGGTTACCGCAGCGGATGCAGAATTGCGCAACGGAACTGGTGCAGGTTCAGATTACATCGGCTGGGTTGATTTACCAACTGACTACGACAAGGAAGAATTTGATCGGATTAAGGCAGCTGCAAAGAAAATTCAAAGCAACTCTGACGTCTTGGTTGTTATCGGTATCGGTGGTTCATATCTCGGTGCACGCGCAGCTGTTGACTTCTTGCACGAATATTTCTACAATTACTTACCAGATTCAGAACGTGAATTCCCACAAATTTTGTTTGCGGGTAACTCAATTAGCCCAGCTTACTTGAACGACTTAATCAAGGTTGTTGGTGATCGTGACTTCTCAGTTAACGTTATTTCTAAATCAGGAACAACGACGGAACCAGCAATTGCCTTCCGCGTTTTCAAGGAACTTTTGGAAAAGAAATATGGTGCTGATGAAGCCAAAGCCCGGATTTACGCAACTACTGATAAGCAACGTGGTGCTTTGAAAACTGAAGCTAATGCTGAAGGCTACGAATCATTTGTTGTGCCTGACTCAGTTGGTGGCCGTTTCTCAGTTTTGACTGCTGTTGGTTTGTTACCAATCGCGGCTTCAGGTGCAGATATTGATGCCTTGATGGCTGGTGCAGCACAAGCACAAGTGGATTATGCCACTCCTGATTTGGCGACGAATGGTGCATATCAATACGCCGCAATGCGGAACATCTTGTACCGTAAGGGTTATAACACTGAATTGCTGATTAACTGGGAACCAACTTTGCAATACTTCTCAGAATGGTGGAAGCAATTGCAAGGTGAATCAGAAGGTAAGGATAACAAGGGTATCTACCCATCATCAGCTAACTTCTCAACTGACTTGCACTCACTTGGACAATACATTCAAGACGGTCAACGTTTCTTGATGGAAACTGTCTTGAAAGTTGCAACGCCGGTTAGTGACGTTGTCATCCCATCAACTGATGCTGACTTAGATGGTTTAGGTTACTTGCAAGGCAAGGACATGTCTTATGTGAACGATACAGCTATGCAAGGTGTTGTCATGGCCCACGTTGATGGTGGCGTGCCAAACATGATTGTTGAAATCGAAAAGCAAGATGAATTTTCACTTGGTTACTTGATTTACTTCTTCGAGATCGCCGTGGGTATTTCTGGTTACTTGAATGGGATTAACCCATTTGATCAACCCGGAGTTGAAGCGTACAAGTCAAACATGTTTGGTTTGCTTGGTAAGCCTGGCTTTGAAGAAAAGACCAAGGAATTACGTGCACGTTTGTAAAATAAATATGCTAAATCAAAAAGGAAGTGTGACAAAAGGCGATTTGCAACCTTGAGATAATGAAACTTAATTCGTCAGCGATAGCGAGCAAAGCGAGCGTGGTGATGAATTAAGTGAGTTATCTCAACGGTTGCAGCCTTTTGTCGCACGTTAACAAGCCTGATTTCTACCTTACTACGATAAGGAGAAATCAGGCTTGTTTTGTGGGCTGGGAAATTTGTGCCCCAGCCCTTTTTTTGCGCCGAAAATAAAGACATTTTTTTAAGTGATAAAGTGATAAAAACAGCAAAAGTGATAAAAATAAAACCGGTAAACACCTTTGTTTAGCCGAAAAATCGAAAGTGATAAAACTGATATAAGATAAAAAGTGATAAAACGAGTCGGGTGATGATTAAAACACGAGCAACTCCATGCGCATAAAAATTGGTGTAATTCCCGAATTGTACCAAGTGCATTTAATTAATTTCACAAAAAATATAGTGAATTCGGAATATGAATTCATTAGATTTTTTTTATATAAACAGAGATTTGCGCATGGTCATTGATATCGGATTTTTTAATAAAAAAAGAATAGTAGTGATTGGTAATAGTAACTATCAGCTCAAATTAGCCGCACAAATTAATTGAGTTAAAATTATTGATTGCAAATGAATTGAGCGTATAGTTAGCACCTGTAGAAAACACTTAGATAGAGGAAGCACAAACATGGGAATCGGTTTGAAAAAGAGTGGTTTGTTAATGGGAATTGCTTTGGTCGGTATGATAAGTTTGGGCGCATTGAATGTTGATGCAGCAACAAAAACGATTGCTCCAGGTTATTTTACTAATGTCAAAGACAAAATGTATTTCAAGACAACTAAAAAAATCAAGCTAGGTATTTATACTAACGCGCTAGGTGACAGTGTCGGCAAAAGCTTTTATGCACCCAAGAATTCAATTGTACAACTCGCAAAAACACGCGATAGTCATGGCAAGGTTTATGCTCTGTTTAGTCTTGTAGGGACACTTAATTACAATGTAACGAAAAGTTCGGTAAACCACATATTGATGCCAATTGGGGTACCATTGAAGAAAAGCAACTTCAAGCTTGTTAATGTTAAACCGTCAAAGTTTGTCTACAAGCAATTCTTGATGGGCAAACCGTCAACCAACGACAACGTTGACCAATTTATGATTACATTGGACAACTATATTGAATTTTATAAAAAAGGTGCCTTGGCTGGGATGGCAAAACCATTGTTATCCGATAAAATATTAAAAATTACAGAAACAAGCAAGGCAACTTATTTGTATCTCAAAAATAATAATAAATATTTACCAGCGCAAAAACTAAATTCAGGTGTATATCGTTTGAAAGTTACACAAGGTGCAAACGTCAAAGTAAGTATGGGTGAAGGCTATTATCAATCAAATGCGACTTATACGTTTGGGCACAAAGCCGTCTGGAATGAATTGGCTTCATTTTCTAAACGGTAATAAAACCTGGTAAATTAAGCATTTCTTGAAGTAGTACTGGACAGGATAGATAAGTTATTACCGGTAGCAAAGCAAATAAATCAGTAGTTCTATTTTAGAGAACTTAAGGAGAACAGTTATGAAAACAATGAAAATTTTAGTAAGTGTTGCAACAGCAGGAATGTTATTAACTAGCTTGTCAGGATTGGGAGTACACGCTGCCACTAAGAGTAGCCAATATCTTAGCACGGCGTCCGTTAAGAAAAACACCCTTGTTCAAACTAAGCAAAAATTAACTTTGAATGTAAAATTGGGCAAAAAGGCGACTAAGAAGGTTACTTTACCAAAAGGAACAGTCTTAGCTTATGGGGTGGCCCAAGGTAAAGGAATTGCGTTGAGTTTGAACTTAGGCAGCTTGAGTTATCAATATCGTAAAGGTTTAGTTCGGAATCATACCGATTATTCTAACGTATTAGTTAAGCCTTTGAAGAAGAATTTCAAAATTGTAAAAAAAGCGATGGGTTCAACCATTGAAGCCCCACTTAACGGTGGTACCTACGCCAAGAAAACTAAGCAAACTGTTAGTGTGACGACCAATGGTTACATTGAATACTACACAAAGTTAAGTGACAATGTGTACACAAATTCAAAACCAGCCGCATCAGTAAAAATCGTTAAAGAAAAGATGAAGGGCAATACCGCTTACCTTTATACGAAAAAGAATATTAAAGGCTTGAACTTCAAAAAAATGGGGAAGGCTTCATACCGTTTAGCAGTTAAGAAAGCCGCAAAAATCCAAACCACATCAATGGGTGATGAAAGTGTTACCGCACGCAAATATACTGTTGGTGGTAAGGCTTACTACTATCTTTTTGAAGTGGATGATTAATTAGTAATAGAAAATGTGGAGCATTCACGGCAATTATGGCTCTATTCCGTCTGACGTGGAATTTATAAAATGTGATGAGATGTATGATGCCACTGCGTGCCTGAAAATCACATTGTGCACCGAAATGGAAGCACATGCCCAAGCCACTTGCTTATGCCTGAGGTACGGCAACGCAAAACATTCCAGCAGTTTGTTTGCAACAAACAACTGAATCTAATCCTAACGCGATTAGATTAGCCTTCCAGGCTGAATGTCTGTCTTGGGCAATTCGGGATAGCTGGCAGTCTAAAGCCAAAGACACATTTGTAGCTATGCTGAACAAATAAGGCCCGGTCGGCTCTACAGCGACAAACTGACAACATGGTGTCACGTCATTTCGGTGTAAAGCCTGGCCACAATGTGATTTCAGTCACTCCGCTAGATAAGGCGTTGAACTATGATCGCTAAAACTTGCAGCGACAAGGATTACGGCATATTACTAGTCAGAATATCTACGCAAACTAACGAAGAGGCTGGAACCAGGCTGGACTTTAGCTCGCACCGTGATGGCATAATCAGTAACGGGTTTCGTTACTGATTATGGATTTGTGAAGATGGTTGCCGCGTTAGCTCGCAAACATTTGAAGACCGCACTGTGGCTTCAAATGCTTGTCTTCCATCACGGTGTCCAGACTGGTTCCAGCCTCGTAGTGGGAATCAATCTGAGACACGTATCCAAATTCCACGTTAGAAAAAATTTAGCCGCAATTATAGTGAGTGCTTTTTTGTTTGGTATTTGACACGGTGGCTCAGTAGGTTATAATTAAATCTTGTAATAGCCCACTGGTCAAGCGGTTAAGACGCCGCGTTCTCAACGCGTAGTCCTGGGTTCGACTCCCAGGTGGGCCATCTGAAATATCTTAAATAGACTTAAATCCTCATGAATCGTTGATTTGTGAGGATTTTTGTTTTGGCTGAATTTAGGTGAATCTACATGTTGTTTACGCATGTTGAATATTGTAAAACATTTAACGGAAATGTGCTTAAAAATTTAAGGGAGTCTAGTCATTATCGTTGATCTCAGGCGTAGCACAGTTGGGAAAGCTACGTGAAACTGCGTAAGTGTATCTGAATGAATGGTTCTTTGGTAAGCACAAGACCATTTAGTTTATATTAATTGTAGGGAATATTAGGATAACAAAGCTATTACTACGGTCGATTATGGACGTGGTAATGAGGTGATATGTAAACGCGTGTTTGAATAATTATAATAATGTCGTCAACGGGAAGACGTTGGCATGGAAAATTTCCATGTCAGTGTTTTCCCGTTGTTTTTTTATCGAAAGAAAGAGGTATTATCATGAAATTTTGTACAAATTGTGGCGGTGAAGTGACCAGTGAATTACAATTTTGCCCATCATGTGGCGAACAGATTGTTACAGCTGTGAAATCTGGAGTAGAGCATGTTAAAGAAGAAATTCATGAAGCAGTTTCCGAACATCATGAAACAATGGCAGTTGGCGCTACTACTGCTGAAAATTTTGTATCAACTGGTATTCCTGAAGAAGTTGAAGAAGATGAAAGTAACGATAAACAAAGCATGTGGGTTTGGATTTCCTGGGTCTGTGTGTTAATTGGTACGTTTGTCCCATTTTTTGATTTTATCGGTATCGTATTAGCAATTATTGGTTACACAAAGGCCGAATCGAAAACTGGAAAGAACGCAGCCATCATTGCCGCAATTTTCGCAGCATTTTGGCTTATCAAAGACTTACTGTTTTAGGAGGATAAGATTATGTTTGGAATGTATGAACAAATGGATGAGCAGTTCATTGCAAATCGTAAAGTAAAGTTAGGATATTCAGGTGATACATCAAGGATGGTCTTGGCTGATCCCCGAAGTGAGAATGAAGGAATTGGTTCAGCCGTTGGTGGTTATTTCTACGCTATTGCCAAGTCAATGGGGCGTTCGCGATATGTGATTTCATTTGAAGAAAACGGGTTACTGTTTATGGAAATCACGAATACAAAACATGAATTCACTGGTAAAGATACGTTTGTTCCAAAAAATGAAATTGGCGCAATTTCATTTGATCAGGCGTTACTTACCAATGGTGGGTTAGCGTTGAATACTAAGGCAATGACAATCATGCAAAACGGTGAAAACCACATATTTACAATCTACACGTACTTGGCAGGCGGAAACTTTAAATGGTTGAAAGCTGATATGCCGACAATATTACAAATTGCACCGAATTATGGTGGCGCACAAATGGCGGCAAATATGAATTCAGTTAAAACTACAGCGGTTCAAGAGGAAACGAGTCAATCGGATAGCCCACACGCAAAGTTCTGTGGTAACTGTGGTAATAGCTTGAACGGTGGTGTATTTTGTTCGCAATGTGGTACTAAGGCTAGTTAATTTGAGGGTAGATGAGTTCGTAGTGTAGTTAGCAACGTTTTAATATAGAAAGCGAGATGATAACAATGGGATTTTTAGATGATGCAAAAAATCTTGGTAAAAGTGTAAAAGACCAAGTCGGAGTTAAAGTTGAAGAAAAAATGGATGCAAAAAATGATGATGCCACGCCAGTCGTGCCAGTTATTCGAATTGAGAATGCGCATGACTTCTGTCACAACAGTGATAAACAAGCATTAGAAGCACTGCAAAAGGTTCCGTTAATTGATACCGTCATGAAAAAGATGGACAAGTATTGGAGCAGTCACATGTTAAAAATGAATAACCTTGCTTCGAATATTAAGCTGGGTCCAAACCAATTACCCGAAATTTATAATTTATTACCGCCAATTTGCGATTATTTCGGAATTGAAGAGCCAGATTTTTATATTACATTAGATCCAAATCCGAACGCGTTTGCGCAAGGGGTTGATCAATTTAGCATTACAGTTACTTCTGGCTTGTTGGAAATGTGTTCTGCCGAGGAATTAACGCCGGTCATTGCCCATGAAGTTGGCCATATTGTTTGTAATCACATGATGTACCATCAGATGGGGCTTTATATTGCTTCAGTCGGAGCCAGCTTGGGTGGTGCTAGTCAACTAGCGTTAGCCGGATTAGAATCGGCATATAATTATTGGTCACGTTGTAGTGAGTTTTCAGCAGACCGAGCTGCGGCACTTTATCTGAAAGATGCTGCACCAGTGGTCAACATGATGGTTAAACTATCAGGTGGTAGCAAAGTGTTTGGTGAGATTAACGTGCAAGAATATTTCAATCAAGCCGTGGAATATGAACGTCTCAAGACCGCTGAAGTTCGTAGTAAAGTTGCCCACTATGCGGAAACGTTAATGACAGACCACCCCCTCAATGCCGTGCGAGCTTTCGAAATTGAGAAGTGGTGTCAAACTGATGAGTTCAAGCAATTGATTGCGAAGGGCAATTTAAAGACTGAGGTAGTTCGCGAACATATCTTCTGTACTGATTGTGGAGCGAAGAACGTAAATGAATCTAAATTCTGTTCGGGATGTGGTAAAAATCTTGAAGTTGCCTAATTAATGAACCATACGGAGGTGAATGATTATGGCTATGACATCTAAAATGGCGTTGGAGCAAATTGAAGGTTTACAATCGGAATGTAAGGAAGGGGTTAGGGATATTCCGGGCATTACTGAATTACAGGGAAATCACGAAACTTTGAAAAACAATCTGGGCCTCAATTCAAGTGCAAACGATGCAATGTTCAATGCCTCAGACAATAAAATTGAATCTAGTATTCAACTTTTATCGGATTCAATTCATCAAATGATTGGTAATTATAATAGTTATTTCCAGGGGGCAGTAAGTGAGTGGTTGTCATCTTTACCAGAATATAATCGATTGCCACTTATTGAAGAGTTATCGCATTCCAATAAAATACTAGATATGGTTGATTCTACTGTTGACTATGAGCAAGAAGGCGAAGAAAGCAGTTTTGGAACTCATACAAATGGTGCAACAAGGGTACGTGCTGTAAATACACTTGGACAAATCGGTGGATTACTTGCTGTGTTTGCGACGGAAGCATTATTATCGTCTGGTGAAAAGAAGCCACAAACGAAAGAATTGAATATTAAACAGCCTAGATCAATCCATAGACTTGAAGTACTTTTAAAAAGTGCAAACGGAAAATGGTCAGTCATCAAAGTTCAGCGGGGAGTCAATTTTTTCTTTGATCAATTAAAGTCACAAATTGAATCAGATTATTATAAAAAATTGAGCCGAACTAAATCGGAACTCTGGAACGATGCGCAAGCCCCGGTATCGAAAGCAAAACCAAAGAATTCTCCGAATTTAGTTCAAAATAATATTTCCAACAATTCAATTATTAGGAAACAATCACGTGGATTGGGGAAGAAAATTCTAATAGGTGGGTCTCTACTGTTAATTTCATTAATTACATTGGCAGTCGTCACCACAGTGGTTGAAACAAGACAGGAAGCTCGAAACCCAACAATTTATAATTTATCAAATACTAAAAGTGGTGACAGTGACGAATATTCTGATGAAGAAGCTGAGGTTGAAGAATTAGATGAATCAACTTCTTCAAATGTAGATTCGCAAGTTGACGAGGAAGTGACAAACAGTACGTTAAGAGAGCAGTTAATAAAACTCGCTAAGCAAGTGCTTGCTGAAGATCATCCAGGTGCGAAAGTTCGGATAGATGATGCTGGATATCAAATATCACGTAGGGGAAATGGTTACTATCAATTAAAAAGTCAATACGAAGCAAATGATGGTGTTTCTAACTATGTAGTCTTGATTAATCCAACGAAGGGCATCGTTAGCGAAATAAAAGAATCGAAAGCTGAGTGAGGTATTAAGTTAATAATAGTTCACATAGTATTTCTATGAAGGTTGATATCACCAATAGTAAAGTTACACACATGTGGTAAAAACTTAGAAGTGGCTTAAATTGAAACGGCAACATTACATTGAATCCCCGACGTCTGAAGCGGTATAATAAACCGGTAAGACGTCGGGGGTTTTGCGTTATCATTTATAGATAAGAAAAATGGCTCTATTCCGTCTGACGTGGGATTTATAAAATGTGATGAGATGTATGATGCCACTGCGTGCCTGAAAATCACATTGTGCACCGAAATGGAAGCACATGCCCAAGCCACGTGCTTATACCTGAGGTACGGCAACGCAAAACATTCCAGCAGTTTGTTTGCAACAAACAACTGAATCTAATCAAAACCCGATTAGATTAGCCTTCCAGGCTGAATGTCTGTCTTGGGCAATTCGGGATAGCTGGCAGTCTAATGGCTAAAGCCAAAAGACTGCTCACATTTGTAGCTACGCTGGACAAATAAGGCCCGGTCGGCTCTACTCTCAGCGACAAACCCGACACGTGGTGTCACGTCCCATTTCGGTGTAAAGCCTGCCGGCCACAAAGTGATTTTCAGTCACTCCGCTAGATAAGCATGGAATTATTCATTACCGCTAAACTTGCAGCGACAAGGATTACGGCATACTACTGGTCAGACTACCTGCTCAAACTAACGAAGAGGCTGGAAACAGGCTGGACTTTAGCTCGCACCGTGATGGCATAATCAGTAACGGGTTTCGTTACTGATTATGGATTTGTGAAGATGGTTACCGCGTTAGCGAACCAAGCTTCGCAAACATTTGAAGACCGCACTGTGGCTTCAAATGCTTGTCTTCCATCACGGTGTCCAGACTGGTTCCAGCCTCGTAGTGGGAATCGATCTGAGACACATATCCAAATTCCACGCTAGAAAAATTTTAGCCAGAAAAATAACAATGTGATTATTGGAAATGGTCGCACATATAAATATAGTGATTTCCACTGGTGCCATTGGTATCAGAGTTTGAAAGGATGGTTTGCAATCGAGCCATCTAAGTTGAACAAAAAATGATCGCACTTAGGTACGGTCGTTTTTTTATATGGTCAGAAAGGCTGATAAAAACATGCAAAAAATCAAAGATATAATTAAACATTCAGCTTTTTTTGGACGATTTTACCTACTATTAGTCGGGATGATTATCGCAATTTTAAAAATATTCGTGCAGACGGATGATAAGACGGTCTTGTTCATTAGTTTTTCTGGGCGTAAATTCAATGATTCGCCAAAAGCAATCTATGATGCCATGCGAGCTGATGCTGCTTTTGCGGATTACAATTTGGTGTGGGCATTTAACGATCCCGACCAATTTCCAGACGTTGATGCGGCACACAAGATTTCAGCTAACGGGCTAGGCTATTTTAAGCAGTTATTGCACGCTAAGTACTGGGTGGCAAATTCAAGTATTGAACGATTGGTACCATTTAAGCATCCCCATAACATTTATATCCAAACATGGCATGGGGTGCCGTTGAAAAAGCTCGGGCCTGATGAAGCTAATTTGGAATTTTTAGTTAAACACTGGTTTGCCAAGGCGCAGTTCGATGTTTTACTAGCTTCGAGTGAATACGATGCTGATATTTTCAGCCGGATTTTCCCAAGTTCAGCAAAACCAACCATTACGGGCTTACCACGTTCAGCAAATTTGTTACGTGATCGGTCAGCGGAAATTGCAAACTTACAAGATAAATTGCAACTGGATATCCAGAAAAAAACAGTGCTATATGCGCCGACTTTTCGTGAATACGATAGTGAATTTGCTTCAGCACTTAGCCAAGCCGCCCAAGAAGGTTTAGCGAGTGAGTACAACTTGTTAGTTCGTGGACATTACTTTATGAATGACAATGTTGTCATTGGGATTGATGTCACTGAATTTGCTGATTTAAATTTGTTAATGCAAGCAAGTGATATTTTAATTACGGATTACTCAAGTATCATGTTTGACTACGCGGTATTGAATCGACCAATTGTCTTATTGCAACCAGATGCCGAGGAGTACGCCGCTAAACGTGGAATGTATCTAGATCCGGCTGAGTTAGGTTTACCAATTGTGACAGATGAAATGTCATTATTTGAAGCACTTGGCAAAGTTAATCACCAAGAACTTGCGGCCTTTGCCCACCGGTTTGAGCAACACGATGCAACCTATGGTATTAGTACAGTATTGAATGAAATTCGTAAATAATATGTGCAGGTGTGTGCCTGACTTATATTTATTTCAAAGATGGGATATGAATCAATGAGTGAAAAAAGATACTTAACAATTGAAGAAATCCAAAGCCGCATGCTTGCGATGATGAAAGATATTAAGCGTTTTGCCGCTGAAAATAATTTAACGTTTGTATTGACGGGTGGTTCTGCGCTGGGAGCAGTGCGGCATCATGACTTTATCCCATGGGATGATGATGCTGATTTAGGCTTGCCCCGTGATCAATACGAATTTTTTGTGGCAAATTACAAGCCCCAAGTACCAGATGCGGAACTCTTATTTTTTAATACCAAAGCAGATTGGAACTATCCATATGCGCGGGTGGCTGATACCAAAACAATTGCTGACAATGAGTTTCGGACGGTTGCCAACGGCGTCTTTGTTGATGTTTTCCCAATTGATCATATGGCAGATAGTACCCGAATGCAGAAGTTTGAATATGTGACCCAAAAGATGCTGGATATTGCGCGGAATTTGGCACGAAAGAACCAATGGCAACCGGATGAACCTGGTTTGTGGTGGAAAAAAATTATTTCACCGGTAGTTCGCTTAGCACCAGCGAGTTATTATGTGCAACGTGAAAATCGGCGTGCGCGGAAAATTGATCATAAGTATCGTACCTCGCATACCGCTGGATTATTAACGGTTATTGGGGTCAATGGTATGAAAGAGTTTGGTCAAGCCGCATGGTACAATCAAATCATCTGGGTTGATTTTGCCGATACGCAGATGCCGGTAATGAAAAACTATCATGACTATTTAACATTTTTGTACAAGGATTACACCCAAATTCCGGCCGAAGCTGACCGGAAGCACCATTGGGGCATGTACTACCGTTAAATTACCAAGCGTTATAACAAATCTTCTAGCAACCATTCGTCGTTACTAGGGGATTTTTTGGTATAATGATGTAGTATGAATTAACGAATGGAAGGGCACATCATGAACATAAAAATATTAGTTGCCGCACATAAGGCATATCAAATGCCAGCTGACCATAATTTGTACTTACCAGTGCACGTTGGTAAGGCACTGCACCCTGAACTTGAACTTGGGTACCAAGGTGATAATCAAGGCGACAATATCTCGGCCAAGAATAGTTCATATAACGAATTAACTGCAATGTATTGGGCATGGAAAAATTTAGACGCTGACGCAATTGGCTTAGTGCATTACCGGCGCCATTTGTCTTTGAGCAAACAAAAAGATTTAGCAACAATTTTGAATCAACAAGAAGTTGAAAATTTACTTAGCAAAACGGATATTATTTTGCCTAAGAAGCGTAATTACTATATTGAATCCAACTATAAACACTATGCGCATGCACACCATGTTGAACCATTAGACACGGCTCGCGCAGTATTAGTTGAAAAGTATCCACGATATGTACCAGCATTCGATAAGGTCATGAAGCAAACGTCGGCCCACATGTTTAACATGTTTATTATGAAACGACCACAGTTTGATAATTATGCCAGTTGGTTATTTGACGTTTTGGGTGAGGTTGAAGCCAAGACGGATACAACGGGTTGGGATGATTACGAAAAACGAGTGTATGGATTTGTGAGCGAACTGTTGCTGGATGTCTGGTTAGATACGAATGACTATCAATATACAGAAGTTAATTTTGTCCACATGGAAAAACAAAATTGGCCTAAGAAGATTGCTAACTTTCTCTTACGTAAAGTTGGCATGCGCGAAATCCAATAACAAGAAGTTAGGAAGTGTGCCTCAAAAGCACCTTAACGCTGAATAAACGGGTCAAGGTGGTTTATTTAAAAGCAGTTGGTCTTGAGAACACGATAAAGGGATAAACATATGAAAGTTGTTCGCAATTATTTCATTAATTTGGGCTATCAGTTATTGATTCTGTTAGCGCCACTATTAACCATCCCCTATGTATCACGTGTGTTAGGCCCGGAAAATGTCGGGATTAACGCATATACAAATTCAGTAATGACGTATTTTTTAATTTTTGCGACATTTGGATTAAATATGTATGGGATGAACAAAATTAAATATTTAAAAGATGAAAAGGCACGCTCCAAACTATTCTGGGAAATCGAGCTATTACAGATTTTAATGGTTGTGATTGCACTAGCCACTTATATGATTTTGACATCATTTGCGGCCCGGTTCCGACCATACTTCTGGCTCCAAGCGATTTCGTTAGTCGCAGTGGCCTTTGACATTTCCTGGTACTTTATGGGGACGCATGATTATCAAAAAACGATCATGCGTAATACGACGATTCGGATTTTAGGGATTGTCTTCATTTTCTTCTTAGTCAAAACGGAGAATGATTTAGCGACCTATATCTTGGTTACCGCATTAGCCGGCTTAATTGGTAATTTGTCACTATGGCCAGCTTTACGGAAGAATTTAACCAAGGTAGATTGGGGACAATTAACGTTCGTGCCGCACTTGAAGCCAGCATTTCTGCTCTTATTGCCAACCGTCGCGAGTCAAATCTACATGATGATTAACCGGACGTTGCTGGGAAAACTTGATGCGATTAGTGCATCGGGGTATTTCGATTATGGTTCGCGGTTAGTAATCGTGTTGATTGCGATTGTGACGGCAGTAAGCCAAGTTATGATGCCACTATCCACGAAACGGGCTAAAAATGGTGACTTAGTTGGCTTGCGTCATGATTTAGTGGTTGGCATGGACACGACAACGGGGATTGGGGTTGGCTTGGCCTTTGGGATTGCAGCCATCTCCCCACAGATGCCAGCTTGGCTGTTAGGGCTTGGATATGAGCCTGTGAGTCAGTTACTCATGATTATGGCGCCAGCGGTACTATTGATTGGCTGGAGTAACGTATTAGGACAACAGTATTTGTTGGTAACAGGAAAAACTGCGGCATACACATGGGCACTATGGGCCGGAGTATTTTTCAATATTAGTTTTGATTTCATTTTAATTCCATGGTTTGGCCTGAATGGGGCGGCCTATGGCTTATTGATTTCAGAAGTATTGATTGTTATCTGGCAGTTAGCACTTGTCCATCGCCATGTGACCGTGACCCACTTATTCCCACAAATTTGGAAATATTTGGTTGCTGGTCTGGTAATGTTTGGGGTTGTTGAGTATCTCAACGTGCACCAATTTATGAATGCGCATCACTTATTGCTCCAAATTGGGTTGGGCGTAATTATTTATCTGTTGCTAGTAGTGATTTTAAATACACCACTGATCAATCGTTTACGAAACATCCTACGCAGTGCAATGCGTACGCCAGAAAACAAAATTTAAACACATCGAAGAGTTGTCATGATTATGGCAACTCTTCACTTGTATTCGGGCTCATTGTGCATGTTAGCGGCTCTATTTTGTCTGATATGGAATAGAATAAGCTTGGCCACTACGTGCCGGTAAATTGCTTGGCGCACCACGCTGGAAGCAGCCTCCCAAGCCAAAGTGCGGTCTTGGTCGGTTCGGGTAAGCTGGGAGTCTAAGGAATAAATTCCTAAGACTCCTCATCTTACCCTCAGCGGAAATATGTGCTGCACACATATTCCCCCAGTCGCGGTGTAAAGGCTGCGCCCGCCAAGCAATTTATCGGCACTTCGTTAGTTAGCAATGATGCTCAAACTAGTAAAAAGCAGTTATAAACCACAGCTGCAATAGCATGGAGAAAGCAACACTGACAATAGCGCCTCAGTAACTTGATGATTGAAAAATACAGAAACGACAACCTCACGCTAGAATAAATAGAACTATGTTAGCCAACCACGCGCCTAGACAAGTTGGTAGAGTTTAAATTGATTTGGCGTAGAATGGGTATTGGTAGCTATAAAATTAATTGTGCGGGCTGGGGGCAAGAATACAGCCCAACAATACAGCCCAACAATACGAAAAGGGGGAACCGGTTTTATGGGAGTTATTACTAAAGTTGAAGTGCAAAAGCGCGGCGGCCGTTATAATATTTACCTTGATGGTAAGTATGCTTTTCCAGCGGCCGAATCAGTTTTACTGAAATATAACTTATTCAAAGGCAGCGAGGTTGATAAAGAACTCCAAGCTAAAATTAAACGCGATGATGATATTGCGATGGCGTACAGCAAAGCCATTGATTATCTTTCTGGCTTTTTACGGTCAACCAAAGCCGTGCATGATAAGTTAGTTGGTTTTGAGATTCCTGAAGATGTTATCGAGATGACGATTGAGCGTCTCAAGGAGTATAAATTGTTGGATGATTTGGCATATGCACAAAGTTACGTCCACACACAAGCGGCGACTTCAGACAAAGGCCCGTTTGTGATTTCACAAAAATTACGGCAGAGTGGGATTTCGGCCAATGATATTGAGGAAGCGATGCTTGATTACTCAATTGAGGATCAAGTTGAAAATGCGACGAAACTGGCTAATAAGCTGGTTAAACGCTATCATCGTGAATCTGGGTTTCAACGGCAACAAAAAGTTTATCAAGGTTTATCAACTAAAGGATTCGGTGGTGAGGTCATCACGCAAGTCCAAGAAGTGCTTAAAGGCGAACCCGAGGATCCAGACGATGAATTGGATAATTTACGGGAAATGGCAGCAAAATTATGGGCACGTAATCGTCGGTATGAGGGGAATGAACGGGTGCAGCGCACAAAGCGAAATTTGTATGCGAAGGGTTTTGATGGGGATGCAATCTCGACAGTTGTCAACCAGTTAATGGAAGAAAACACTGATTAACAACATAATAGTAGGACAAAGACTTTTAGACAGTGTATAATGATATATGAAATTCGATGTTTATTCAGAAAGTTGGTTAGTTGGTTATGGTCAAGGAACGCGGACCGCGTGAGGGCGACTTTATTACCATCAAAAGCTATAAGCATGACGGGAGTTTACATCGAACTTGGCGCGATACCATGGTATTAAAAACCAGTGAAAACGCGATTATTGGGGTGAACGATCATACCTTGGTGACTGAAGATGACGGTCGCCGATGGGTTACTCGGGAGCCAGCAATTGTATATTTCCACAAGCATTATTGGTTCAACATTATTGCGATGATTCGTGATAATGGTGTCTCATATTACTGCAATCTGGCATCGCCCTATGTTTTGGATAAGGAAGCATTGAAGTATATTGATTACGACTTAGATGTGAAAGTTTATCCAGACGGTGAAAAGCGATTGCTAGATGTCGACGAATATGAAGCCCACGGAAAGCAATGGCACTATTCAAAAGAAACAGATAAGATTCTCAAGGAAAATGTCAAAGTTCTCGTGGATTGGATTAATGAAGGCAAGGGACCATTTTCAAAGGAATATATAGACCTTTGGTATAGCAGATATCAAGAGTTGTCTCGTCGTGCAGACAGCTAGTCGCTGCAATTGGATAGAGGGTGGTTGGTTATTAGAACCAGCTACCTTCTATCTTTTTTAATATTTGCCTAACCAATGATGTGCTATAATAAAAAACGTAATTCGGAATTGGTGCATAATTTTGCGTGTCAAGGCCGATAAATATAAAAATGGTCATCCTAGAAGGTGAGTAACTCATGATAAAAAAGTGAGGGTTCTCAGCTGATGACTGTTATAAAACGAGGATATAGAAAATGAAAAAAGTAATCACATACGGAACTTTTGATTTGCTCCACAAAGGTCACGTTAACTTATTGAAACGCGCCCGCGAAATGGGGGATCACTTGACGGTTGTTGTTTCATCTGATGAATTCAACGCAATCAAGGGTAAAAAAGCCTACACTTCATTCGAAGACCGTAAGTACATCTTGGAAGCCATCCGTTATGTTGACGAAGTGTTACCTGAAAATGATTGGGAACAAAAGATTGATGACGTTAAGAACAACGACATCGACTTGTTCGTCATGGGTGACGACTGGACTGGTAAGTTCGACTTCTTGAAGGATTACTGTGAAGTTGTCTACTTGCCACGGACTGAAGGCATCTCAACGACCAAGATTAAGACTGACCTTGGTATGGAAACAAAGTAATAGCAATCTGCACGCGACTACGGCGAAAGCTGTAGTCGTTTTTTTTGCTCTATTTCGTCGTATGACATGGGATTGAATAAAATTGGCCACTACGTGTCAGTAAATTACTTGGCGCACCACGCTGGAAGCACATTGCCAAGCCGAAGTGCGGTCTTGGCAAACTCGGATAAGCTGGGACTCTAGGGGATAAATCCCCAAGACTCCTCATCTCATCCTCAGCGGCGACATGTGTTGCACACATATCACCCCAGTCGCGGTGTAAAGTCTGCGACCGCCAAGTAATTTCTTGGCACTGCGTTAGTTTGCAAAATGAGTAACAAATACTTAGTGCGACTGCAAAAATGCCTTCATACGGGACTACTAAAAATATGGGATTGATTGCCATCGTAGTGCGCAAAGCAAATGTAGTGGTACAAAGTTGCATGTTGCCACCTTATGAAATTATTTATACGAATTTTCGTTCGGAGTAACAAACTAAAATGATATAATAGTTATATCCAAAATAATAATAAAACGAGAAAACTATGACGAAATATTTAATCATAACTGAAAAACCTTCAGCAGCGCAAAATTTCATCAAAGCCCTTGGCGGTAAAACTGGTCATTTTAGTGACTGGGATTACACGATTACTAATTTGCGGGGGCACGTGATGACGTTAAAAGACCCAGAAGAAATGGTGTCGGATGAGTTAAAAACCAAATACAAATCATGGCACGTCAAACATTTACCATGGAATCTGGCCGATTTAAGTTGGGCGCGAACTTATATCCGCAATCGGAACCCACGGACGGGGCGGTCAGAATCAACTAAAAAATTGGTTGACGAAATTAAAGTGGAATCGAAGCGCGGATATGATGCCCTAGTCATCGCAACTGATACGGATCCATCTGGCGAAGGGGAATTGTTGGCGTGGGAAGCAATCCAAGCAATCGGCTGGCGCGGTCGTGTGTTACGGGCAAACTTCATGGATGAATCTGCCAAAGGAATTCAAGCAGCGATGTTTAATTTGCGGGATGTTTCCGATATTAAGCAAGATGGTGAATACCAAAAAGGGGAAAGCCGGAATCGCTGGGATTTTGCTTCAATGCAATTGACGCGGATTGCCACGCACGCTGCCAAGAAGAATGGCTTTAAAGTCGTGGCACGGGAAGGTCGATTGAAGTCGGTAATTGTCTGGAAAATCTACGAACAGTTTGAAGCAATCAAAAACTATGTCCGTAAGCCATTCTATGAAGTGAAATTCAAAGATCCAGCGGGACACATTTTCGGGCGGGTAACAAAAGATGGCGAAATCGTCGCTTATCGTTTTGACAATGAAGCTGCGGCTAAGCAAGAATTAGCTGGGTATCAAAGTAGTGCCATCGCTAATGAAAGGCATGAAACCCGTACCCAAGCACCGGGAAAACTGTTAGATTTGGCAGGCTTGGCATCAATTGCTGCGACCCAAGGCTTTGACTCGAAAGAAGTCCTGTCAACTTATCAAAAAATGTATGAAGCTGAAGTAGTTTCATATCCGCGGACGGAAGATAAAACCGTCACCCCAGAACAGTTCAATGAAATCTTACCGTTAGTTGATAAAATCGCCGGGGTAGTTGGGGTCGATACGAGTTTATTGACTCACCGGCAACCGCGCCGAACGCACGTGAAGAAAGAAGGCTCGCACGGAGCGAACCGCCCTGGTTTGAAAGTTCCTAGTTCACTGGGTGCACTTGATAAGTACGGGCAGAGCGCCCAAGCAATTTATCAAATTTTAGCGAAAAACTATTTGGCGATGTTAGCTGAAGACTATGTGTACGATCATGTCACAGCTAATTTAGCAGCGTATCCAGAATTTAAAACGGCGTACAATATTGCCAAGGAGCTAAATTTCAAATTAGTCTACGATTCAGCCAAAGCAACGCGGGCCGATGACACTGAAGAAGAAAATGGCGCGGGACAATTGGGACCAATGGCGGATCCATATGTGTACGAGGGCGCCAATAAGAAACCAACGACCCCCACAACAAAATGGATTATGGCGTATTTGGAAAAATATAACGTTGGAACTGGGGCAACCCGGGTTTCAACTTTGTCAGAAATGGCGCGTGGCACGAAGGCAATGCTCCGTGAATCACGCGGAAAATTAACGTTGACGGAAACTGGGAATGTCTCAGCCATCCTAGTTAAAGGCACTTGGATTGCGTCACCTAAAATCACCAGCCGGTTGTTTGAAATGATGAATGAGATTGGTCAGTTTAAAATCAATCAAGCTAAGTTACTTGAATCAGTCACCCAAGTAGTTGAACACGATATGCCAATCATGTTGGCCAACGGTGAAAGTTTGACAAGCATTTTAGGCACTCCCAAAGTTAAGCCAACGGTGAAACGTAAAATTACTGAGAAGATGACTGGTACGTGGAAGGGGCAAGAGATTAGTTTTGCTCGTGAATGGAGTGGTCACGCATTTACGGATGATGAACTGGCTAAGTTATTAGCAGGGGATGAAATTTCATTTCCGGCGAAAAGCAAGCGTGGTAAGGAATATACCGCCATTGGTAAGTTAGCCAAGCAAACCTTTAAAGGGGCGACTTACTATGGTTTCAAATTAAATCCAAAAAAGTAGTAAATTGATATTGACTTACAGCGTTTATTTACGTATTATAAATAGATGTTGTAACGAGTGTGGTGGCGATAGCGCAGAAGATACACCTGTTCCCATGCCGAACACAGAAGTTAAGCTCTGTAGCGCCAAAAGTAGTTGGGGGATCGCTCCCTGCGAGGATAGGACGTCGCCATGCAACAATACGAAAAAGCCATTGATGTTAATCGATGGCTTTTTTCGTACCAAATATTACTGGCTCAGTTTCGTCTGATATTGGACTGAATAGAATTGGCCACTACGTGTCAGTAAATTACTTGGCGCACCACGTTGGAAGCCCCCCCCCAAGCCAAAGTGCGGTCTTGGGAGGTTCGGATAAGCTGGGAGTCTAAGGAATAAATTCCTAAGACTCCTCATCTTAGCCTCAGCGGCGACATGTGTTTCACACATATCACCCCAGTCGCGGTGTATAGGCTGCGCCCGCCAAGTAATTTACCGACACTTCGTTAGTTAGAAATAATGCTCAAACTAGCGGAAACCAGTTACCAACTACAGATCGTAGTAGCATGGAAAAACAACACTGACAATAGAAACTCGGTAATTCGATGATTGAAAAGTAAAGAAACGACAATTTCATGTTAGAAAAAATATAGCCAGTTTATTGCCATTTTAAAAACAACGAAAGCATGAGGATGAAGGCCATTGTTATATGAAGAAGTTACCGATTATGTCGGCGCGGATGTTTATGGTTATATTCAGCCAGTTACACAACTTGAGAATTACTTGTATTTTGTGATTACCCCAGAAGTTGCGCAGTATGTGTTTGCTACGGGCGACGACGAATTACCACCACTTCCCGCAGATGCGGTTGCTGAACATGTTTTTGAAGTTGAAATGCATAATGGTCAAATCGATATGCATAATAAGGTCGACCATATCAATGTACCAGGTGATTATCCAATGCAAAAACGGGAATTACGATTATTACCAAGTTACTTGTTGGCGAACTACTTTGATGTGTTAGATGATGCTGAAGATGCGGGCAATGAAGGTGATTTTACATTGCAACGTAACCAAGCCGCAGCACTGAGTACGCGTTATGGTGTTTTTAGCGCGTCAACACGGACTAGTATTATGCACTTGATTTAGCCAAAAATAATAAACACGTCGGAAGCTGTTAGATAAAGGAGGATATGATGTTTGAAGATGATTTAGTAGAATGGCTTTCACTAGCGAGTCATGATATTCAATTAAAGCTCGACAATTTATTGCGACCATTAAACCTTAATTCACGGTTATATTTTTATATTCAAAAAATTGCCGTGCAACCTGGTATTAAACAAGATGACTTGGGTAAGTTAGTAAAACTAAATCAAAGTACGATTACACGCGCCGTGCAGCAATTAGTCCAAAAAGGTTTTTTAGAAAAAAAAGTAGATGACCAAGACAAACGGACGTCACATTTATTTGTGACGGAATTAGGCGAACAAGTTTTACCGCAGATCAATAAAATTATTAATGATATGAATATTGAATTAGTAGCAAAAGTT
Organism: Periweissella cryptocerci; assembly: GCF_004358325.1. Lineage (NCBI taxonomy): Bacteria > Bacillati > Bacillota > Bacilli > Lactobacillales > Lactobacillaceae > Periweissella > Periweissella cryptocerci. Next base: position 2,098,798 of record NZ_CP037940.1, read on the forward strand.
AGTCCAGAATTTCAAGGCGACTTTGTAAAATTGATTCGTGATTTTGCAAAAAATATTGAGGCTAAATAATACGAAGCAGTAGTGCGCTTACGCAAAAAAGTTCGATTCCAATTATCCGCATATGGATGGAATCGAACTTTTTGTGTTGCATTAGATAATAGTGGCTTAAAAGGCGGTTGGGTCACACTTTTCTTAACGCGATTAATGAGTTTGACGGTTAGGCATTTTTAAAGGTGTCAGTTTCTTTGAAAATATGCCAAATGTTTTCAGTCTGTTCCTGATTTTCCGCTTTTGTCGCGTGAAGTTGAACAGTTGAAGTATCATACGTAATTTCATTTTGATCATTTGCTAATTGTTCAAATACAGCATCGTTGAATTCGGCAAGTGGTGTTCCATAATCGTGGACACCGCCACCGCCCAAGTTAGTATTAACGGCAGGTGGAAGGATATCGTGGACTTTCACGTTTGTGTCTTCTAATTGCAAGCGTAGAACTTCCGTGAAAGTTCGGAGACCGGCTTTAGTTGCCGAATAAATTGGGACCCATGTTCCTGGTGTTACAGCCAATCCAGAAGTAACATTAATAATATCGGCATCAGCTGCCTTGACTAAAGTAGGGAGCAATAAAGAAATTAAATGAATTGGGGCTTCCAAGTTGATGGCGATTTCATTGTGATAGTTAGCCCAATCTTGTTGCATGTTTTGTAAGTTAACCCACTTTTGAATCCCAGCGACATTAATCAGCATGTCGACATTTTGAAATTCAGTGTTAATCCATTGTGCTAATTGCACCCGTTCGTCACTAAGGGCTAAGTTAATTTTTTTGGTGATTAGTGCTGGTACTTGCTTTTGGGCTTCCAACAAGGCGTCATCATTATAGTCAACAATAACAACATTGTTGCCACGTTTTACAAATTCACTCGCCATTGCAAAACCAATTCCACCGGCACCACCGGTAATTACGATATTACGATCTGTTAATTTCATGGAATATTTCTCCTTATTGATTGTTGAATAATGGGTTGTGCATTCATTATAAAATTAAATGCATGCGCATGCAACTTTATTGTGATAAAATGTTCATGAACATTTAAACTATTTGCAAAAACGTAAACGAGGAGTAAATATCATGATATTAGTCACTTCCGCTTTTGGCCACACTGGTCAAATTTTTATCAAGCAATTGTTAGCTGCCAATCAAGAGGTTCGCGCAATTGATATTAATCCACAGGTTACAACCCTCCAAGATTTAGGGGTTAAAGAAACAATTGTTGGGGATTTACGTGATGCTGATGTCATCCGTGATGCAGTTAAAGGTGTCGATTCAATTTTGTATATTCCACCACTATTTACGGCGGAAGAATTTTATTCAGCGCGTTACACAATTGATATGGCCGTTAAATACAACGTCAAACATTTTGTGTTTGTGTCAGTGACACACCCAATTATGAGTACCTTATTACAACACACTACTAAGCGGGAAAGCGAAGAATATTTAGTTTACACAGGCCTCAAAACGAATTTAAAGTATACTATTTTGCAACCAATGCACTATATGCACAACTTTAATTCACAACAAGTCCTTGCAAGTGATAAATATGAAATCTTCTACGATGTTAATACGCGCTTATCGTATGTTGATCCAAACGATGTTGGAACAGTTGCGGTTAAGGTCCTTACTCATCCAGACGAACACAATGGTGCAACCTATGAACTAGTTGGGGATGACTTCTTATCACCAGTCGAATTAGTTGAGCAGTTTAATGAGTTGACTGGTAAAGATGCCCGCGCTACGAAAGTGGAAATTGATGACTTTTTGGACAGCGTCGGTTTTCAGAATGTTTACACACGCATTGCCTTTAAACAACTTGCGAAAACTTATAGTGAATTTGGGATTTTTGGGAATTCAACGGTGCTCACGATGTTGCTCGGTCATAAACCAACGAATTTTAAAGAATATGTTCAAAATGAATTAAACGATTTAAATTAAATATTTCAAAATAAAGTAGTTCATATTTGCCAAAATAAAAGGCGAATGTGAGCTATTTTTTTAGGGATAAATACTTATAAACCCATAGTGTGAAGCCCATCTTGGCTAATACCAAGTACAAAATTGACTGCGAACACTCCGAAAATCGATTGGCGACGACACTCATTAGCGAAGTGAAGTGGGGGCAATAATGGTGCGATGATTAAAATGTAAGCGTTTTCCAAAAATCGTATAGTGGATATGTAAGGTACTACTTGGTAAATCAAGTAGTTGGTAAGTCACTATAAGCTCAAGAAAAGAGGAACGCATATGAATGATATGTTGAATACACTTGATGTATTACAAGACGAGGTTACGCAGTCAGCAATTCACGTAAATTCTGAAATTGGCAAGCTTGAAACGGTTATCCTGAAACGGCCAGGTCATGAAATTGAAAACCTGACGCCGGACACGATGGAACGTTTGCTTTTTGATGATATTCCGTATTTGAAGATTGCCCAACGTGAACACGATGGCTTTGCACAAGCGCTGCGTGATAACGATGTCGAAGTATTATATCTAGAAGGTTTAACGGCTGCCGCACTGGATACAGCACCTGAAGTTAAACAAGAATTTCTGCAACAAATGCTAAGTGAGAGCGGCTATATTGCTGGCCCAACGCACGATGCATTACAAGAGTATTTACTTGATTTTGACACTTTAGCAATGGTCGAAAAAATCATGGCAGGAATTCGACGTGATGAAATTCATTACACGCCATGTACGTTAAATGAAATGGCGGCGGATGCATCATATCCATTCTTAATGGATCCTATGCCTAATTTGTATTTCACACGTGATCCAGCCGCAGCGATTGGTAGTGGGTTAAGTATTAATCATATGACATTTGGCGCGCGTCACGTGACAGCAATGAATCAATGTTCATGGAATATATCATTAAGTATCACCCTCGTTTTGTCGGCACCAAGGACAAAGTTTGGCGTGACCGGAATCATGCGACGCGGATTGAAGGGGGCGATGAATTAGTCCTAAGTGAACACGTCTTAGCCATTGGCGTGTCACAACGGACATCCGCAGAAGCAATTCAAGATATTGCCAAAAATTTATTTGCTGATGGTCAATTTGACACCGTGATTGCGATTGAAATTCCACATAATCACGCGATGATGCACTTGGATACTGTGTTCACAATGATTAACTACAATCAGTTCACGGTGCACCCTGGAATCTTAAGTAAAGGCGATCAAATTCAAACTTGGACATTAAAGCCGGGCGTCGATGGGGGAATCGAAATCGAATCAGGGCACGATTTAAAAGCGATTTTGAAGCAAGCCTTGAATCTTGATGAGATTGATTTAATTCCAACTGGGAACGGTGATGCGATTGTTGCACCGCGTGAACAGTGGAATGATGGTTCTAACACTTTAGCGATTGCGCCGGGAGTAGTTGTGACATATGACCGAAACTACGTTAGTAATGAAATCCTCCGCCAACATGGATTGAACGTAATTGAAGTTGATTCGAGTGAATTATCACGTGGTCGTGGTGGTCCTCGTTGCATGAGTATGCCAATTGTTCGTGAAGATATTTAGGTAAGTAACTAGCAAACTCAACCATGCAGAGGAGATAACTAATGACGACAGAATCAATTTTACAAGGACGCTCGCTACTCGCAGAAAAAGATTTTACACCTGCTGAACTGGAATATTTTGTGGATTTTGGGATTCATTTAAAGGCATTGAAAAAAGCTGGTATCCCACACCACTACCTTGAAGGTAAAAATATTGCGTTGCTGTTTGAAAAAGCATCAACCCGAACCCGTTCAGCGTTTACGACCGCATCCATTGATTTAGGTGCGCACCCAGAATATTTGGGCGCTAATGATATTCAACTTGGTAAGAAAGAATCAGTGGAAGATACAGCCAAAGTTTTGGGCAGTATGTTTGACGGCATTGAATTTCGGGGCTTTAAACAATCAGTTGTGGAAGGTTTAGCCGCCCATGCTGGTGTTCCGGTTTGGAATGGTTTAACTGATGAGTGGCACCCCACACAAATGATTGCTGATTTTATGACCGTCAAAGAAAATTTCGGTTATTTAAAAGGACTGACCTTAGCATACATGGGTGACGGCCGGAATAATATGGCAAACTCATTGCTAGTAACTGGTTCAATGTTGGGGGTAAATATCCACATTGTGGCGCCTAAAAATCTCCAACCGGATCAAGAAATTATTGATTTGGCGCAAGAATTCGCGCAAGCAAGTGGCGCTCATCCAATGGTTACTGCCGATGTTAACACAGGCGTTAAAGGCGCTAATGTTGTTTACACCGATGTCTGGGTATCAATGGGGGAAGATAATTGGGAAGAACGCGTTAATGATTTAAAACCATATCAAGTAAATATGGATGTAATGCAAGCAACTGGAATGGGCGTTGATGAATTAATCTTTATGCATTGCCTGCCGGCTTTCCACGACGTCACGACTTTGTACGGACAAGATGTTCAAGCGAAGTACGGTTTGACCGAAATGGAAGTAACGGATGAAGTTTTCCGGAGTGTTTATGCGCGTCAATTTAACCAAGCTGAAAACCGGATGCACTCAATCAAAGCAATTATGGCAGCGACCTTAGGCAATTTGTTCATTCCAAAAGTTTAATAATTTGATTCTGTATCGCAAAGTAGCTTTTTTGCTACTACATGCGTGTTGTTAGTCTGACTATTTAAAAGAGAATGCGTATTGAATCTTGTGTGCGCTTCTATATAATTCAAGGTCGCCTTTAATTAATCAGGGAGGCCTTGAAGTCAGCTATAAATTACAGCTCGTTTGTTGAAATGAGCTAAATGTTAGACAAACGGCCAGTAGGGATTAATAGAATTTTAATGATTATTGCCTTCCAAACTGAAAGGAAACAATCTTATGGACAATAAAAAAGGAATTAGCCTAATCGCGTTAGTTGCGCTTGTTGTTAGTTCGTCGATTGGTGCCGGAATCTTTGCCTTAATCTCAGATGTGGCATCGGTAGCGGCGCCTGGTGCAGTCATCATCGCCTGGATTATTGTTGGTTTTGGGGTACTGATGTTGGCACTCTCATTAAGTAATTTGGTTGAAAAGCGCCCTGAGTTAGAGGGGGTCTTTACGTATGCGGAAGAAGGCTTCGGCACGTTTGCGGGTTTCATTAGTGGCTGGGGATATTGGTTATCTGCTTGGCTAGGTAATGTCGCATTCGCAACGATCCTGATGAGTTCGATTGGGTATTTCTTCCCGATATTTAAAACCGGGCAGAATATCTGGGCGATTTTAGGAGCGTCGATAATTGCGTGGGCGCTGACCTTCTTTGTTAATAAAGGGGTTGAATCAGCTGCTGTATTAAATACAGTGGTGACTGTCTGCAAAATGATTCCACTATTCGCCTTTATCGTAGTTGGAATCTTCTTATTCAAGGGCCATATTTTTACGGCCATGTTTTGGAGCAACGTGACAACTTCATTTCACTTCGGGGATGTCATGACGCAAGTGAAGGGCTGTATAATGGTAATGATGTGGGTCTTTGTCGGGGTTGAAGGGGCAGCAATGATGTCGAGTCGGGCCAAGAAAAAGTCCGACGCTAGTAAAGCGACAATTATCGGCTTACTTAGTCTGCTACTAATATATGTGTTGGCGTCATTATTACCATATGGCTATATGACGCAGACTCAATTGGCTGATTTAAATCAACCAGCAATGGTCTACTTATTTGAATCAATGGTTGGTCCCGTCGGCGGGGTCGTAATTAGTATTGGGTTAATCATTTCGATTTTAGGATCGTGGCTAGCTTGGACAATGTTACCGTCAGAAACAATTCTACTGATGAGTAAACGACAACTGTTACCAAAGAGTTGGGGGAAGACAAACAAGGCGAAAGCACCATCATTTGCTTTATTTGTTACCCAAGCCTTGATTCAGATTTTCCTATTTTCACTTCTATTCACATCACAAGCATATAATTTTGCGTATTCCCTCTGTACGGCGGCCATCATCGTGACGTACGCCTTCGTTGGAGCATATCAAATCAAATATTCTTGGGATAATAAGCTGAAACAACCCGATTACAAACGCCAAATGGTATATGGCTTCATTGCCTTAGTTTTTGAAATTGTCGGGATCTGTCTTGCGGGGGTCCAGTTCTTACTACTCTGTTTAATTGCATATGTACCAGGAATTTACTTCTATGCGAAAGCGCGTAAGGAATGTGGGGATAATGCCCACGGATTAACCAGTTCAGAGAAGGTGGTTGCTGTCATAATTACCATTGGGGCAATTATCGGAATTGTATTATTGGTTCTAGGCAAGATAAATGTTTAAGCGCGGAATTTGAAACCGAAAGGAGACTTTCATGAAAAAGAAACGAGTAGTAGTTGCGTTGGGTGGCAATGCGATCCTAGCCCACGATGCAACTGCCCGAGGACAACAAAAAGTCCTCCAAGATACTGCATGTCAGCTTGTCGAATTTATTAAAAATGGGTATGAGTTAATCATTGCCCATGGGAACGGTCCGCAAGTCGGCAACTTAATGCTCCAACAAATGGCCGGTAGTACGACGACAAATCCGCCAATGCCACTTGATACTGCGGTCGCAATGACCCAAGGCAGTATCGGTTATTGGCTAACGAACGCATTACGTACCGCGTTGGCTGAAGCGGAAATTACCCAAGAAGTTGCAACGGTTGTGACCCAAGTTGAAGTTGATGCGACTGATGCTGCTTATGCAAACCCATCAAAACCAATTGGTCCGTTTTACACCGCAAATGAAGTTGTGGAAGTACAACGGCGCCAACCAGATTGGACGTTCAAAGAAGATGCTGGGCGTGGCTATCGGCGCGTCGTTCCATCACCGCGCCCAATTAATGTCCTTGAAAGTAATGTAATTTGTGACTTGGTTAACCAAGGTGTCATCACAATTGCGGTCGGCGGTGGCGGCATTCCAGTCATTAAAACTGGCAATGAATACACTGGTTCAGAAGCAGTTATTGACAAAGACTTTGCAGCGGCCAAGCTAGCCGAACTAGTTGGCGCTGACCTACTCGTAATCTTAACGACGGTCGATAATGTGTATATTAATTTTGGTCAAGACAATCAAGAAAAATTAACGGCGATTTCACCAGCTGATTTACGCGTATTGATTAATCGTAATCAATTTGCTGCTGGCAGTATGTTACCAAAAATCGAAGCATCGGTGGAATTTGTCGAGCAAACCGACAGCCAAGCAGTGATTACCTCGCTGGCCAACGTAACTAATTTTATTGATGAAGGGACTGGGACATTAATTAAGAATGCACCGGTTATGATTTAAAAGAGTTAAGCACAAGACCATGGCAAGGTATTTCCAAAGTGGACAATATTTGAATTATTGCCTAAAAACTGGGTGATAGTTCAGTGATAACAGACGTTTGAGCGTAAGCTTACTTTATGTAAGACGCAATCCTAGCTAATGGATGCGCTTCATTGTTGCTTAATTTTTCGGATAAGCGTAAAATACAGAGTGTTAAAACAATTAGATTTTTTGGAGGAATTTTATTCATGACTGTTAAAGTTGGTATCAATGGTTTCGGACGTATTGGTCGTCTTGCTTTCCGTCGTATTCTCGAATTGAAGGACACTGCTTCAGATATTGAAGTTGTTGCCATTAACGATTTGACTTCACCATCAATGTTGGCATACCTTTTGAAGTATGACTCAACTCACGGTACTTTGAACGCAGAAGTTACAGCTACTGACGATTCAATTATCGTTGATGGTAAGGAATACAAGGTTTACGCAGAACGTAACGCTGCTGACTTGAAGTGGGTTGCTAACGACTCAGTTGAATACGTACTTGAATGTACTGGTTTCTACACTTCAGCTGAAAAGTCACAAGCTCACTTGGACGCCGGCGCAAAGCGTGTCTTGATCTCAGCACCAGCTGGTGACATCAAGACTGTTGTTCCTGGTGTTAACTTGGATATCTTGGACTCAAACGACACTATCGTTTCTGCAGGTTCATGTACTACAAACTGTCTTGCACCAATGGCTTACTTCCTTAACAAGGAATTCGGTCTTGAAGTTGGTACTATGACTACTGTTCACGCATTTACTTCAACTCAAATGATCCTTGATGGACCTAAGGGTTCTAAGCCTCGCTCAAACCGTACTGCTTCTGTTAACACTATTCCTCACTCAACTGGTGCAGCCAAGGCTATTGGTCTTGTTGTTCCAGAATTGAAGGGTAAGTTGCAAGGTCACGCACAACGTGTTGCTGTTGTTGACGGTTCATTGACTGAATTGGTTTCAATCTTCTCTAAGAAGGTTACTGCTGACGAAGTTAACGAAGCTATCAAGAAGTACACTGTGGACAACGACGCCTTTGGTTGGAACGAAGACGGTATCGTATCATCAGATATCATCGGTTCAACTTACGGTTCAGTATTTGACCCAACTCAAACTGAAGTAACTACTTCAGGTGACTTCCAATTAGTTAAGACTGTTGCTTGGTACGATAACGAATACGGTTTCACTTCAAACATGATCCGTACTCTTCTCCACTTCGCAACTCTTGAAGCTTAATTGATAAGAGTAAAATATTTCGAGAAAAGATAGTCTTCGGACTGTCTTTTCTTTTTGTATTTATAGGAAAGAATGTTAGAATATATTCAGTAGGGCGTTAGTATTTGCTCACTATTCTATTACAGAAGAAAATTCAGGAGGATTCTAAATTGGCTAAGTTAACTGTTTCTGATTTAGATTTAAAGGGCAAGAAAGTCCTTATGCGTGTTGACTTCAATGTTCCATTGAAGGAAAACGAAGCTGGTGAAGTTATTGTTGCAAACGATAACCGTATTGTTGGTGCATTGCCAACTATCAAGTACGTAATTGATAATGGTGGTCGTGCTATCTTGTTCTCACACTTGGGTCGTATCAAGAGTGAAGACGACAAGAAGGGCCTTTCAATGAAGCCTGTTGCGCAAAAGTTGGCTGACTTGCTTGGCAAGCCTGTTACCTTTGTACCTGCTACTGAAGGTCCAGAACTTGAAGAAGCAATTGCTAAGTTGAACGACGGTGAAGTTCTTGTCTTTGAAAACACTCGTTTTGAAGATGTTAAGAATGGCGTTGAAGTTAAGCGCGAATCTAAGAACGATCCTGAACTTGGTAAGTACTGGGCATCACTCGGTGACGTTTTTGTCAACGACGCCTTCGGTACTGCTCACCGTGCCCACGCTTCTAACGTAGGTATCGCCTCAAACATCGCGCAAACCGCTGCTGGTTTCTTGATGGAAAAGGAAATCAAGTTCTTGGGTGGTGCCGTTGAAGCACCAGCCCGTCCATTCGTTGCCATCCTTGGTGGTGCGAAGGTTTCTGACAAGATCGGTATCATCGAAAACCTCCTCGGCAAGGCTGACAAGGTTATCGTTGGTGGTGGTATGGCTTACACTTTTGACGTTGCTAATGGCAAGAAGATTGGTAACTCATTGTTCGAAGCTGACAAGGTTGAATTGGCTAAGGAATTGATTGAAAAGGCTGGCGACAAGCTTGTTCTTCCAATCGATGCTGTTACTGCTGATGCATTCTCAAACGATGCAAACATCGAAGTTACTGATGGTGACATCAAGGACGGTTACATGGGTCTTGATATTGGACCTAAGTCAATCGACCTCTTCAAGAAGACTCTTGATGGTGCTAAGACTGTTGTTTGGAACGGACCTATGGGTGTGTTCGAAATGCCTAACTTTGCTAAGGGTACCCTTGAAGTTGGTTCATACCTTACTACTCTTGAAGGTGCAACTACTATCGTTGGTGGTGGTGACTCAACTGCAGCGGCTCAACAATTGGGTATTGCTGATCAATTGACTCACATCTCAACTGGTGGTGGTGCTTCACTTGAATACCTTGAAGGTAAGGAATTACCAGGTATCGCAGCTATCTCAGAAAAGTAATTTTGTAAGAAACTGAAAGCTTGCTTGCAGGTTTCGCCAAAATTAGTACGATTGAATAATAGAGAAGTCCTCGACAATTAAGTCGGGGGCTTTTTTCGTGCTGCATCGAACGGTAGGATACTAAACCCCACTCTAGAAAAATAATCAATTTAATAAGTATTTATTCAATTGATTAGCATTTACGGGATAGATACACAAACATCGCAGGAAATATATGTGGGTACGTTATGCTACATGTAGTAACAAAACAAAGGAGATTTGCCCACATGAAAATATCACATATGACTGCATTAGCGGTTGGGATACTCACCATTGCCGTTTTGGCGGGGTGCTCGAGTAAAAGTGCCGCAACCAAAGATACAATTACGGTTGCTTTCTTGCCAAGCGCATCAGTTAAAGACATGACAGTATCACGAGATGAACTTAAGCAAAAATTAGAAACGGCAACGGGTAAAAAGATTAAATTATTAACGACAACGGATTACAACATCACAATTGAAGCGATTGCCTCAGGTAAAGCACAAGTCGCCTATATTGGTTCATCAGCTTACGTGCAAGCACATGCGAAGAATAAAGCAGTCGTACCAATCGCCACAACGTCTGGCCCAACTGGGACTTTAAGTGGGGCTCAATATCACTCGTATTTTATGGTTAACAAACAAGATGCACCTAAATATGAAAGCAACGGGAAATACTCAATTGATGATATTAAGGGGCAGAAGATTTCGTTTGTTTCAACTAGTTCGACATCAGGCTTCGAAGTGCCGACCAATGTGTTGGCTAAGACATTCAACATCAAGGATAAGACTAAATTTTCCAAAAGCGGTGATTTCTTTTCGACTGTACTGTACGGAAATTCACACCAAGGCTCAGCGGTCAATTTGTTAAATGGGGATGCGGATGTTGCAGTATTTGATGATGAAGATATGACACCTTACTTGGAAGTTAAGTCTGGAAGTTGGGACAAGGTTGGCTCGACATTTGACGTAAAAAAAGATGCAGCGCAACCATTTAAACAATTTACGAACAAAGAGGTTGTGGCAATCGGTGTGAATCCAGTGCAAAATGATCCGATTGTTGTTAATAAGCAAGGGCTAACAGCTGCCATGATTAAGAAGTTGACGACGGCGTTTACTTCGGCGGAATTTGCTAGTAATCAGAAATTAATGGGAACCGATGATTCTAAAACACCAGCAATTTTTACCAAGCCCAGTGAGCAAGGGAAATTAGTGGTAACTGATGATAATTGGTATAAACCAACACACACAATGATGGGGAAGTAAATGATGTTAGAGATTAAAGACATTTCAAAAACTTATGATAATGGGCATAAGGCGATTAAAAATATTAGTTTTTCAATCGCTGACGGCGAATTTTTATCAATTATTGGGCCTTCGGGTGCTGGTAAATCAACCGTTTTACGGAGCATCAATCAACTGATTACTGACGATAGTGGGCAAATTTTATTCAATGACCAAGATATTAGGCAAGCGAATAAGCAGCAACTACGTAAAATACGTGCCCAAATTGGGATGGTGTTTCAAAACTATAATTTGGTGGGCCGATTGAGTGCGATTGAAAATGTCTTGCACGGTGCACTCGGTCGTAAGTCAACTATAAGTGGGGCATTGGGGTGGTATACACTCAGTGAAAAGCAATCCGCAGCCGCGTTACTAGACTTAGTGGGACTAGGTGACTTTATATACACGCGAGCCAATGAATTATCTGGGGGACAGATGCAACGCGTTGGAATTGCGCGGGCGCTGATGCAGGAACCCAAAATTATTTTAACGGATGAACCAATCGCGTCATTGGATCCACAATCAACCACTGTGGTAATGGATTATTTGAAAAAGATTGCCGTGGAGATGAATATTACGGTCATTGCTAATCTACACCAAGTTGAAATCGCTAAAAAATATTCGGATCATATTGTGGGCATCAATAATGGACAGGTCGTCTTTAATGGCCAGCCAAACGAATTGACACCGGCTCAAATTGTCAATGTATACGGAAACGACGTTGGGGCAATCGAATGATGACTGATAATGGACAAGCAATGCAGCAGTATTTTGGTAAACGTAAGTTAGTGATGTGGTCGATTACGCTTATCATTGTGGGGATTTACGTAGTGACCGCGCTATTTGTTAATTATGATAGTACTTCAGTATTCACAACGGTACCGAAAGGTGTGACGTGGTTGTTGGCAAACTTTGTGCCGACAAGTAAGTCCATGGCGACAATTCCGGCAATTATTATCGCGATGATTGGTACGGTTGGCATGTCGGTTTCTGCGAGTTTGATTGGGGCGGTTTTCGCACTATTCGCGGCGATTGTTGGTTCAGCAGTGACCGGAATTTATAAACCGCTACAAGTTGCAACCCGAATTTTTGCTTCATTTTTCCGGAATATTCCATTGGTTGCGTGGGCGATGATTCTCTTGTTCTCGTTTAAACAAAATGATCTCACTGGATTTTTAGCCCTCTTTTTTACGAGTTTTGGCTATTTAACCAGAGCATTTATGGAAACAATTGAAGACACGGCCGGACCAGCGATTGAGGCGTTAAAAGCGACAGGTGCGAGCTATTGGCAAATTGTGTTTCGCGGGGTCGTTCCAATGGCTGCAACGTCACTGATGAGTTGGTTACTGTATATGGTTGAAAATAATGTTCGTGATGCGACCTTAGTCGGCATGTTAACAGGGACTGGAATTGGTTTCTTGTTTGATTATTACTACAAGAGTTTTGATTATGATGTTGTTGGGATTGTAATCTTAGTAACGGTAGTGGTGGTGGTTGCGCTGGAAATGATTTCAAATAAAGTACGGAGGTTAATTATGTAATGGATGAAAAAATAACTTTATCTAAGCAAATGTTAGTAATCCGAGCGACACAGTCAAGTCGGAACCCAGGTGTCATGAAGCGTCCGTTTTCTAAGAGTCGGTTTGCAACGCAAGCTGCATTTGCCGTAATGGGTGGGATTACGCTTGTTTACATGGTTACGATGAATACTGGTAATGTTAATTTGGTTAAGGCCGTGGCGGCGTTTTTGACTAATATCAAATTTATGTTTTTACAGCCGACAATCAATAGTGACTTGCCTAAACTACTAGTTGCGGTTGCCGTGACAGTTTCGCTAGCGATTCTGACAACCATTATGGGAGCCCTAATCGCGTTTTTTACCGGCTTACTTGGTGCGCGAAACTTGAGTACTAAACGCCGGTCGAATACTATTCGGATGGTGATGGCGGCAATTCGGGCGGTGCCAACAATTCTCTGGGTGCTGATTTTTGCGATTAACTCGCAATTAGGTGCGACAGCGGCGATTATTGGTCTGAATTTTCACAGTATTGCCTATTTAACCAAGGCTTACTCTGAAGAGTTTGAAGCAATTAATCCCGGAACTTTGGAGGCACTCCGGTCGACGGGGGCAAGCTACTGGCAGATTGTTTTTCAGGCGGTTTTACCATCAGTGATTCCAACTTTATTATCGTGGACATTCATTCGCTTAGAAATTAATTTTGCCAATGCGATTGCGGTTGGTGCGGCGGCCGGTGCGGGCGGGATTGGGTATAATTTATACCTCGATGGCACGTATTACTTTGATTTTCATGCAGTTGGAACGATTGTGTACATGTTATTGGTAGTCATATTAGTCTTTGAATTTATCTCAATGCGTCTACGGACACACTATTTGCAAAAGAACTAATGCAGAACAAATTAGTCAAAACCAATGGAATAACAAAGGGGAAAAGATGACAATTAACGCAGTGATTTTTGATTGGGCCGGTACAACGGTTGATTTTGGGAGTGAAGCGCCAATTTTGGCATTTAAAGGGGCGTTCAACAAATTTGATATTCCGGTGACCGAAGCAGAAATTCGGCAAGATATGGGTATGGCTAAGCGGGAGCACATTGAAAAAATATTGGCATTGGTTGATGCACGGGTTACTTTGGATCATGCAACCTTACCTGCGACGGATGTGTTATATGCTGAATTTGAAAAAGAATTGAATCGTATTTTAGGTGGTGACACAGTCATGTTACCGGGCGTGGTCAATGCTGTTAGTAAACTGCGGGAGCACGATATTAAGATTGGTTCAACGACCGGTTATACGAGCGCAATGCTAGATATTGTGGCCAAGCGCACGGCGCTACTTGGGTATTTGCCCGATGTGTTAGTAACGCCAGATAAAGTTGGGGTAGGGCGCCCAGCACCGGTGATGATTAACTATAACTTGCAGCAGTTCGGATTAACTAATCGGGATGGAGTTATCAAAATTGGGGACACTGTGGTGGATATTCAAGAAGCCCAAAATGCTGGTGTCATTCCAGTCGGCGTAATTGATGGTAGTAGCTTGCTAGGCTATAGTGAGGAATCGTGGAAAGCGTTAACTGCTGTTGAACGCGAGGTTCAGCGTGAGGTTGCCCGTCGCAAATTTATTGTAGCCGGAGCAGAATACGTCATTAATAACATGGCAGAATTACCTGAATTAATCGCAAGCTTAAACAAAACGGAGGCGGTTCAATAATGTCTGATTATATTTTACTTACACCGGGTCCTTTAACTACTAGCCAAGCAGTCAAAGAAACGATGTTGAATGATTGGAGCACATGGGATGTTGATTATAATGAAACAACGCAATGGATTCGCCGGGAATTATTACGGATTGCACACGTTTCGGAAGAAGATTACACAGCTGTTTTAATTCAAGGGAGCGGCAGCTATGGGATTGAAAGTGTGATTAACACCGGAATTACCGCCGAAGATACTATTTTAGTATTAGAAAATGGCGCTTACGGCCGTCGAATGGCCCAAATGGCGAAAGGCTACGGTATTAATACGCTCGAATTGACGTTTGCGGAAGATCAACCAGTAGACGCTAACCAAGTGGCCGCATTTTTGGAATTGCACCCGGAAGTGACGCACTTAGGAATGGTTCACCTAGAAACGACAACGGGAATTTTGAATCCGGTGAGTGAAGTCTTGGTTGATGCGCACGAACGCGGTATCGAAACAATTGTTGATGCGATGAGCAGTTTCGGTGGGATGCCTATTGACGTAGCCGCTTGGAATCCCAGTTACTTGGTTTCCAGTGCTAATAAGGCAATTCAAGGTGTCCCAGGCTTCGCATTTGTGATTGCGAAAAGGGAAGTTCTTAATCAACATAGTACGACGGCTCGCTCACTTTCACTGGATTTATATGATCAAAACCATGAGATGGATACGCATAATGGTAAGTGGCGCTTCACTTCACCCACACACGTCGTTTATGCGTTTGCAAAGGCTTTGGAAGAACTGCGAGCAGAGGGTGGAGTAGCTGCCCGGTACGCGCGTTACGCAAACAATCAACAAAAACTTGAACGTGGCATGCACGCATTAGGTTTTAAAACGATTTTAGCGGATGACGTGCAATCACCCATTATCACGTCATACATGTTTCCGACAGCTGATTTTGATTTTCAACGGTTCTATGATTACCTGAAAGCTAAACGGTTTGTGATATATCCAGGAAAAGTTTCAAAATTGCCAACATTTCGCTTAGGCAATATTGGTGAAATCTATGATGCCGATATTGATGAGCTGTTAACCGCCATTGCGGGTTATGATATTTTACCAATCCCTGTGTTAGCAGATTTTAAGACGATTACAGATTAAGCTTAAGTACGATACAACACTCAGAGCTAGGCTAAACTGTCTCCGAGTGTTTTTTGTGTGCCGGG